>JAKOQD010000046.1 GCA_029778515.1 Actinomycetes bacterium | reverse complement strand
GCATGATCACGACCGCCATGATCAGGCTGTACAGCGCAACGCGTACGGCCGTTGCCCGTTGTCGCCGCGGATCATCGCCGCTCGTCAGCGTGAGGAACATGGGCAGCGACACGAACGGGTTCATGATCGCGAAGAAGCCGCCGAGGGCTTTGACGAAGAGTGCGACATCCACGCCAGCATCCTGGCACTCGGGGTTCGTTGGCGCCGGACGCTGGGTGAGCTCGTCGTTCATGGCGACGGTCGACCCCTTCTGGGCGGCCAACCGCAGCCAAGACGCCGGCAGCACGGAGGGCCAACGGCGACGCGTTCAGTCGGTGACGGACGCGTCCGGCGGCAGGAGGTGGAGCGCGCGCGGGTCGCGGACGGCGAAGGCGAACGCGGCGTCCTCGATGGCCTGGTCGTCGGCGGTGAGGCGTCCGTCGTGCTGGCGCCGATGGACCTCCCAGGTCGGCACCTGGAACAGCTCCATGAAGCGGTCCGGGGCCTCGCCGACGCGGTACAGCTCCCAGCGGGTGGCGCCGCTGCGCAGCCGAGACAGACGCAGGGCGTCCATGGCGACGAGGAACTCGGCCTCGTCCTTGGGGTCGATCTCGATCTCGAGCGTGACCAGCACCGGACCGGCCTGGGGGTCGGGCTCTGACTCGAACGCCGGCTCGCTCCAATACGCGACCGGCGAGCGGTCGGGGTAGACCCGCTCGGGGAAGGGGAAGAAGTACGAGCCCGCGGCGCTGGCCGCGACCAGGGCGGCCGCGGCCAGGACAGCCTCGGTCAGCCCGATCCACTGCGTCGCCAGTCCCCAGACCGGGGACGCCAGCGCGAGAGTCCCGAGGAACGCCATCAGGTAGACCGCGATCGCGCGGGCGCGCACCCAGCCGGGGACGAGCAGCTGCAACTCGGAGACGACGACCGAGACGGTGGCGGTCCAGCCGAGGCCGCACACCATCAGCGGGATCAGCGCCACCCACAGCGTGTGCGCGAACGCCAACGCCCCTAGTGAGGCCGCGAACGCGAGCGCCGCCAGGATCAGCGACTGGTTGGCCGTGAAGCGCTCCCGGACGCGTCCGATGATCAGGGCGCCCACGAGCGCACCCAGGCCCAGGGCAGCGAAGAGGACGCCGTACCCGCCGGCCCCCAGCCCCAGCTGCCGGCGCGCGATCAGCGGCAACAGAGCCCAGACCGCGGCGGCCGGCCCGACGAACGACGAGAGCCGCACCAGCAGCCGTCGGACCATCGGGTCGTGGCGTACGTAACGACCGCCCGCCAGCAGCGCCGGGAAGAACCGCTCGGGGTCGGAGCGGCGCACCCTCGGACGCCGCCACGCGATCAGCACCGCCGCCAAGAACACCCCGCAGACCGCGTTGAGCGCGAACACCACCGGGACGCCCCACGCCGCGATCAGCGCACCCGCGATCGCCGGGCCGGCCGCGCGGGCGACGTTGACGCTGATCATGTCGAGCCTGGTCGCGGCCTGGATGTGGGTTCTGGGCACGAGTTCCGTGATCATCGCCTGCCACGTCGGCGACAGCATCGCGGTGCCCACCCCGACGGCGAACGTGAAGGTCAGCATCAGCGCGGGCGGCATCATGCCGATCGCGGTCAGCACGGTCAGCAGGATCGCGACGGTCACGAAGTAGATCTGGACGCCGATCATCAGCCAGCGCCGGTCGAACGAGTCGGCCAAGACGCCCGCCGGGAGCGCCAGCAACATCATCGGCAGCGTGCTCGCCGTCTGGACCAGCGTCACGATCGTCGCCGCGTTCGGGTCGTTCACGAACAGCCACTGCGCGCCGACGGTCTGCGCCCACGCCCCCAGGCTGGCCACGATCATGCCGAGCCACAGCCACAGGAACGCGCGCCGCTTCAGCGGCGCCCAGATCGACACCCGTTCGACCCGCTGGTCAGTCACGCGCGGTCCCCTTCTTTCATCGTCTCGGACGCCGAAGCTGCGCGTCGGCGTCCACCATGGTCCACCGAAACTGGACGGCATGCGAGCAGTGCGCAGCGACCGGACTGATTCAATGTCCGCATGCTCAACATCTCGAACGTCAACGAGCGGACCGCCTACGTGGCCGATCCCCTGCCGGAGTTCGACGTGCGGATCGAGGTCGCGGGCAGCGTTCCCAGCGAAGAGCCCCTGCCGTTCGCCGTCGACCACGACGACCTTCGCTTCTTGCTCGCGACCCGGACGAGCCTGAGCCGCTGCCTGCCCGCCAACACCACCAAGGCCCGCTGGGCGACCTGGGACATGCCGATGGGCTACACGCAACTCCTGCTGTGCGAGAAGCGCGCGGTGGCCTGGCGAGGCGAGCTCATCAGACTATGGCCCGGGCCCGAGTGGGGCTACGAGGGCTCGGTCATCGTGCCGGACGCCGACGGCAGCCCCTTCCAACTCGGGCTGACCTACCCCTACTGGAGCGCCGTGGAGAACACGGTCCGGCTCTCCGGACTCACTCAAGGGGCGGCGCTGCTCCTCAGGGTGGTGGACCAACAGTCCTGGCATTAGCCCGATCGGAGGGTTCGCAGCACAGCCTGCCCAGGTCGCGGGCAGGATCCCCTCACCCAGCGGCACCGAACCTCACCGTGAGCGCGCGCGGTCAATGCAACAAGTGGCAACAACTGTCGTTCCCCGGTGGCCGCTCAGGCATCCACTTATCATTTCAACGTCGGACTCGCAGCCCAGAGCTCAGGGCCCGGGCCCGACCAAGTCCCCTGCTGACAACGACGAGGTTCACGGCCGAGGTCATCCCATGCGGCCGAGCACGCGCTCGCGACGACGCGAGCGGCGGCGTCCGCCTTGCCACCACCCCAAGCCCAGTGACGGGCCCGGCGGGACCACCGCCACGCGCGGCCGGGCTCATCCCAAGTGGGCCGTCTGGACGCCGTGGCGGCGTCCCGAACGACCCCCGCCGCTATCGCAACAAGGAATTCCTCATGACGACATCCACCGAGCCACAGGCCACCCCCGCCCATAAGAGCGAGGGCATGGTAGGCGCCGCCGTCGGAACCGCCCTCGAGTGGTTCGACTGGGGCATCTACGGCACGTTCCTCCCGTTCTTCTCCACCCAGTTCTTCAACCCCAAGGACGCCTTCGCGGCGAACCTGTCCGCCTGGCTGGTCTTTGCGGTCGGCTTCCTCGCCCGCCCCCTCGGCGGCATCATCTTCGGCCAGATCGCGGACACCCGGGGTCGCAAGGCGTCCATGGTGCTGACCTCGGCGGCGGCCGGCGCGGGCGCCCTGCTCATCGCCATCGCCCCCACCTACGCCCAGATCGGGATCGGCGCCGCGCTGCTGTTGACGCTCGCGCGCCTAGTGCAGGGCTTCGCGCACGGCGGCGAGCAGCCGTCCGCGGGCGCCTTCATCTCCGAGGTCAGCAAGCCGCACAACCGGGGCGCCTGGGCGTCCATCATCTACGTGTTCGGCAACACGGGCTCGGCGATCGGCATCCTGCTGGCGGCCCTGCTCACGTCCGTCCTCGGCAACGCTGAGATGGGTGGCTGGGGCTGGCGCATTGCGTTCGCCATCGGCGCGATCGGCTCGTTCGGCGCGATGCTCTACCGGATGCGCATGAAGGAGACCGAGCTCTTCACGAACCAGTCCAAGACCGGCGAGAAGCCCAAGCTGTGGGCGGAGATCTGGAAGGCGCGCAAGAAGGCCTTCCAGATCATCGGCATGGTCCTCGGCATGACCGTCGCGTTCTACCTGGCCACGACGGTGCTGTCGGCCTACCACGTCAACGTGCTCGGCGCGAAGTTCTACGGCTACAACGCCTCGACCGGCGCCGCGGGAGCGGCCGGGATCACCAAGACGGCCTACGCGTCCCAGGTGTCCTGGGTGAGCCTCGGCGTCCTGGTTGTCTACATCGTGACGCTGCCCCTGTGGGGGTGGCTGTCGGACAAGATCGGGCGCAAGCCCATCCTGTGGAAGTCGACCGTCGGGGTCGCGGTGGCTGCCGTGCCGGTGCTGACCTGGATCAACGGCGAGATCTGGCGCCTCGCCGTGGCCATGGGCATCTTGCTGGTCCTGATGGGCGGCGCCTCGGCGATCTTCCCGGCGGTCATGGCCGAGATCGTCCCGACCAAGATCCGCACGCTGGGCGTCGCCCTGCCGTACGCCCTGAGCACGGCGCTCTTCGGCGGCACCGCCCCGTACCTACAGCAGTGGATGTCCGGCACCTGGGGTCCCGCCTCCTTCGGCTGGTACGTGGTCGCGCTGATGCTCGTCTCGACGCTGGTGATCGCGACGATCCCCGAGACCAAGGGCATCGACCTGCGCAACGTCAAGTAGTTGGTGGTCGGCGACGAGGGCGCCGCGGTCTCACCGTGGCGCCCTCCAGACCACTTGGACGCCGATGGGGCGGCCCCCATGGCCCGCCAGCGGGCGGCCATCGCCGAACAACCCGACATCTCCGAACCGCCGAAGACCCCTTGCGGCCCCTGGAACGGTTCCGCCGTCCTTGCCGCCCCGCGACGGCAACAAACTGCAAGGTTTCCGAAACTTCGGCGAAAGTCAATCGAAGTTCCTAGTGGCGTGTCGCTGAAATAACTTTATGGTTGTGTGTCACTATGGGGTATGGCGAACAAGACAGCCCCGGCGTTGGTGTTGCGGGAGGGTGACCGGGCCGAGTTGGAACGGTTGACCCGGGCGGGCACGGTGCGGGCGTCGGCGGCGCAGCGGGCCCGGATCGTGTTGCTGGCCGCCGACGGGGTCGGCAACCAGGTGATCGCGGACACGGTGG
>JAKOQD010000045.1 GCA_029778515.1 Actinomycetes bacterium | reverse complement strand
GCGGTCAGCGCTCTCGTCGACCGGGCGTACGTCGCTGCGCGCGAGGAGTTCGCCCGCAAGCAAGTTGAGCTCGTTGCCGAGCCGACGGCCACCGGTCTGATGGTCGACGTGGATCCGGGCCGGATCGGTCAGGTGCTGGCGAACCTGCTCTCGAACTCGCTGCGCCACACTCCGTCCGGAGGTCGGGTGACGCTTGCCGTGCGTCCGCTCGCGACCACGGTGCGCATCGAAGTCGCGGACAACGGCGAAGGCATCGCCGCCGACCATCTGCCGCACGTCTTCGAACGCTTCTACCGGGCGGACGCGGCCCGCGACCGTGAGCATGGCGGATCCGGGGTGGGGCTGGCGATCAGTCAGGCCATCGCCCGAGCGCACGGCGGCGGTCTTTCGGTAGTCAGCGCGGGGGTGGGTCGAGGCGCCACCTTCACCCTGGAGTTGCCGCGCAGCGCGAGCTGACTCGGCTGGTTGAGCCTGTCGAGATCTCTGCTGCGGTGCGTTAGGGAACCGCTGATCAATGCCGACCGATGCTGGCTGAGCTTGACGAAGCCCGTAGCCGAGAGCGAATGGACGACCCAACGCCCGGCTCAGGGATCGTTGATCAGTGCTTCCGTAGAACTCACGAATCGGGATGGCGGACGCCCTTCGTGACGGCTTTCCTCGTTCCTCGGAAAGCCTCCTCAGGGAGCGTTCCGTGGGGATTGCTCGTTCCTCGGAAAGCCTCCTCAGGGAGCGTTCCGTTGGGACTGCTCGTTCCTCGGAAAGCCTCCTCAGGGAGCGTTCGTTGGGATTGCTCGTCGCTCGGCGGCAAGCTTCATGGAAACTTCATTGAAACCGGGGCTGGGCTGGGTGGCGCCACGGGAGGCTGGTCGAGTACCCGAATTGAGGATCACCATGACCACCACGTCCACCCGTCCCGAAACTACCGAAGCCGCGGCCAAATCCGTCTCACCGGCTGCAGCGATCACCGTCCTCGCGCTCACCGCGGTGCTCGGCCTTGCCGCGCTGCTCGGACCCAACCTGGCTGCCAGCGACCTCGGCATGGCGATGAGCATGGGCATGACCCACTACATGGAACTGCTCGCCGCCAACCAGCCGTGGAACCTGCTGCTGTTCATGGGCGCGCCGGTCGTTCTCGCCGAGACCCTCGCGATCACCGAACTCGTCCTGCTGTTCCAGCGGGAGGCCGCCCCGGAGTGGGTGCGCCGCACCAGCCGGATCGCCGGACTGCTCGCCGGTCCAGTCATGGTCGCCATCCTGCTGCACCTGCTGCTGAACGCGGTCGTCCCGCTCACCATGAGCGGTGGCTGGCGTGGCCCGGCGGACGTGATCGCGGTCGGCTTCTACCTTTCCGGGGTGATCCCCCTGGCCGGCATCACGCTGGTCGAGCTGGGTGTCGTGGCGCTGGGGCGCCGGCAGGCGATGAAGTGGCATGCCATCTGGATCGCGGTCTTCCTGGTCGTGGCGCACGTCGCGATGATCTTCGGCATGCTCGATCCGGGCGTGCTCGGTTATGTGATGGCTCACCAGCACTGACTCGCTGACTGAGGGCTTCGTCAGGCTCAGCCACCGTTCTGGCGGGCTTCATCAGGCTCAGCCGGCGTGCGGGCGTCCGATCAGCTGGTGATGTCGGCGCGACGGAAACGCAGCCAGGCCAGGGCGAAGAACGCGGCGGCGTAGGCGGCGTCCACCCAGAGACCGGCGACCAGGCGATCGGTGAAGACCGGATCGCGCAGCAGGTCGATGAACGCCGGCCAGCGGTCGACCAGCAGCCACGGATGCAGCCAGTCGAGTTGGGGCACCGCGTCCAGGATCCAGAGCAGCGTGCCGACCATCGCGGTGGCGACCGTGGCCGCGATCGGCTGCTCGGTGAGCGTGGAGATGAACAACCCGATCATCGCCAGCGCGGTCAGCCCTGCCGCCAGGTAGAGCACCGCTAGCGCGAGCCGCCACAGCCCGTCCGCGATGCCGATCGAGGTGCCCGAGAGCGTAGTCAGCGGACGCGCGCCGAACAGCACGATGCCGGTGAGCAGGCCGCCGGCGGCCACCACGAACGCTCCGGTCAGCGCCCCGATAGCCAGCGAGGTCGCCTTCATCACCAGTAGTCGGACGCGGCTCACCGGCGCCAGCAGCAGGTAGCGCAAGGTGCCCTGGTTGGCCTCGCCGGCGATCGCGTCCCCGGCGAGCACCGAGACCGCGAGCGGCAGGAACAGCGCCATCTCGATGCTCAAGCCGGCGAAGCCGAGGAACAAACCGTTGCCGGCGACGGCCGACATCAGGTCGCCCCCGGTCGACCCGGGGTGCCGCAGCGACGAGACCTTCAACGCGATGCCCACCAGCACCACGAGTCCGAACAGGGTGGCCAGCCCGACCTGGTTGCGCCGGCGGCCGAAGATCAGCCGCAGCTCGGACGCCAGCAGCCGCGCCCACGCAGCCACCGGACGCACCCGCGAGGGCGCGGACGCAACCTCAGCCGCTGACATCGAAGCCCTCCCCGGTCAGCTGGACGAACAGGTCCTCAAGCGTCGGCGTCACCTGCGCGAACTCGGCCACCGCCACGCCCGCGTTCACCAGCGCGGCGACGATCCGCTCGGGCGCGACCTCGCCGAGGCTGCCGGCCACACCCGCTGGGACGCGTGCCGCGTCCGTCACGCCGAGGGCGGCAACGGTAGCCAGTGCGAGTTCCGCGTCGGGCGTCCGCACCTGGAAGCGGATGGCGGTGAGCGCCCGCAACTCCCGCATCGGGCCCTGAGCGACCAGGCGGCCAGTACGCATCACGCCGAGATGGGTGCACAGCTGCTCCACTTCGGCCAGCAGATGGCTGGACACGAAGATCGTCGTGCCGTCGGCGGCGAGGTCGCCGATCAGGTGCCGAACCTCGCGCGTGCCCTGCGGATCGAGGCCGTTGGTCGGCTCGTCCAGCACCAGCAGTTCGCGTGGTTGCAGCAGCGCTGCGGCGATGCCGAGGCGCTGCCGCATGCCCAGTGAGTAGGCGCGATACCGCTTGCGAGCAGCTGCGGACAGGCCCACCCGGTCGATCGCGGCAGCCACCCGGGCGGACGCTGTGGCCGGGTCGCTGCGCCGATCGGCCGCGTCCAGCCGCAACAGGTTCGCCCGTCCGGACAAGTAGGGGTGGAACGCCGGTCCCTCGACCAGCGCCCCGACCTTCGGCAGCACTTCGCCGCCGGCCGCCGGCATGGTGCCGCCGAGCAGCGCGCAGGTACCGGCGTCCGGACGGACCAGGCCGAGCAGCATGCGAATGGTGGTGGTCTTGCCGGAACCGTTCGGCCCGATGAAGCCGTAGACCGCTCCGCTGGGCACTTCGAGGGCAAGGTCGTCGACGACCAGTTGCTTGCCGAACCGCTTGGTCAGCCCGGACGAAGTGATCGCCGCACCGTCGCGGTCAGCGGCCGCGTCCGCCACCGCCTCGGCAGCGAGCGTCACTTGGTCAGCAGGGCTGCGTAGAGCCGCTCCGGCACGACCGACCCGACCGCCACGCGACCGTCGCCGGTGAGTACCGCGTTCACCAGCGAGGTGCTGAACAGCCGGCCCTGACCCCACACCCCGGACACCTTCGGCAGCGAATCGAGAAGAATCTTGGCCTGCTCGTCGGAAGTCTCGCCCTTCGGCACGTCCAGTACCGCTACCGTCGCCCAGCCGCTACCGAAGGTCTTCGGCAAGGCACGGTCGGACGCCTTGTCGCCCGGCTTGGTGGTCGAAGCGGCGTCGGTCTTCTTCTCGGTGACCTTCACCCCGGCCGGCGGCTGGAAGGCGAATACGGACGCGTCCGGAACGCTGAAATCAACCGAAGTGGCGGCCACGCTGACCGCGTCCTGGCCGTCGTCGGCGATCACCCGAAGGCCCAGCGGAACGAACTCCTCGGCGTCCACTGCGACACGCACCTGGTTCACCAGGCTGGCCTCGTCGCGAGGTGAGAGCACCAACTGGTAGACCGCACGTCCGGCCACATAGCCGGTGCTGGCAACGGCCACCTCGGTGCTGGGTTCGAGCTTGGTCAGCAGGTCGCTAATGATGGCGGTCGGCGAGGTTGGGGTACTGGAACCGGACGGTGCTGCGTCCGGGAGCTTGGAATGGACAGCTTCCTGCTCGGCGCTCGACCACGCCCAGACGTCCTGACCGTTGCGGGTGATCGAACTCTCGGTGCTGCCATCGATCAACGCGGCCTTGGCCTGGTCGTGGCCGGCCACCCAGACGCGGACGGTGTGCGTGCCGGTGAGCAGCGCCAGGACCGAACTGAGATCGTCGTCGCCGAGTTCGGCGGGCAATGCGGGCAGGCCGAGGTCGCCGCGCTGCTCGAAGGTGGCGCTGAGCCCGTCCACGTCGGCGGCGGCGACCTTGCCGAGCAGTTCGGCTGCGGTCAGCGGTGGCAGCACCGGCTCGGCTGCTGCGCCACTCGCCAGCAGACCGGTGAGGCCGGCCGCGACCAGCGCTCCCGCGATTGTCAGCGCGATGGGGCGCTTCAGCGACTTTCTCGACCCTGCAGACGACTTCACGAACATGTCTCAATCATGCCTTGCGTGGGCAACCCTCAGCCCAGACCTGTCGAACGCGTTCCGAGATCCCGGCCTGCGCCGGGATGACGTGGACCAGGGCCCATTCTGAGATCCCGGCCTAGGCCGGGATGACGGTGGGCCGGGGCTCAGCGGCGTCGCGCCCGGCGTCTGCTGGGACGGCCCGTCGAGGACTTCGCCTTGGCGCGCTTCTGGACCGCCACAGGCTGGTCCTGGTTCGCTTGGGTTACCTGGTTCGAGCCGGCCGACTTGTTCGCGGCCTTGTTCGCGGCGCGGGACTGGGCGGTCCGGGAACTGTTCACCGTCCGGCCACGGACGACGCCGATGAACTCCTCGATCAGTTCGTTGGCGTTGTCGATGCGCCAGGCGAGGGCGACGGTGGTCGGTTCGGCGTCGATGATCGGCCGGTAAACCAGGTCGCGGCGGCTGCCGGAGCGCGCGATCGAATGTGGCACGCGCAGCACGCCCTGGCCGTACGCCACTAGGTCGAAGGGGTCATGTGCTTGCGGATCGACGGCGAGCAGGTCTGCCAACTGGGCCAGCTCGACGTCATCGAAGGCTGCGAGTGGGTGGTCTTTGGGAACCACGACCACCGGCACCTCTTCGTAGAGCGGGATCGCGTGCAGTCCCGTCCGCTCGATGGGCAGCCGGATGAAGCAGAGGTCGACAGCGCCTTCGACGAGGACGCGACGCTGCTCGGCTTCGGCTACCTCGCTCACTTCGAGGGGCTGGCGGGGGAACCGTTCGCCCCAGATCCGTCGCCACTTGGTGAGCGTCACCCCAGGAACAAAGCCCACCCGCAGCGTCGCTTCGGCCGCCTGAGCGCTGTCCCCGGTCACCAGTGAAGGCTAGCCGACCCGCTCGGGCACCGAAATGAGGGCTATGCGGGCCTGCAGCAGGCTGACAGCCCTCATTTCGATGGCCGCGCCCCAAGTTGAGCCATGGGCGGCGGCGTCCTCGCCAGGCTCAAGGCGGTCCAGGCGCGTCCGCGTGACTACGCTGGGGTCTCGTGAGTCAGACCATGAAGCCAGCCACGGCGGCGAGCAAGCTCGGCATCTACCTACCGGCGGCGCCGGAGGAGTTCCAGCGCACCCCGATCACGCGGCAGGAGCTGGACGAACTGCGCGCCAACCCGCCGCAGTGGCTCGTCGACCTGCGCCGCAACGGGCCGTTCCCGCGCCAGGTGGTCGCTCAGAAGCTGGGCGTCTCCAGATCGGGACTCGCCCGCGGCGGCATCGAGGACGCCCTGACCGCCGACCAGATCGGCGAACTGATCGCCAACCCACCCGGCTGGCTGCTGCACGAGCGCGACAGCTACCGCGCCGTCATCGCCGAGCAGGAGCGGGTCAGGCTCGCCCGCGAAGCCTAGGAACCTGGAGTGGCGGCATGCGCGCTGCGTACGTGAAAGCGGCCAACCCGGCCGACCCATTGGCCGCGCTCGTGGTCGGGGAACTGCCCGAGCCGGAGGTGCCCGACGGTTGGACGCGGGTGCGCGTGCGCGCGGCGTCCCTGAACCACCACGATCTCTGGTCGCTCCGCGGTGTCGGTCTACCGCCGGAGCGCATGCCGATGATTCTGGGCACGGACGCGGCCGGCACGACCGACGAAGGCAGGGAAGTGATCGTGCACGCCGTGATCAGCTCGCCGGACTGGTCCGGCGACGAGACCCTCGACCCGAAGCGGACGCTGCTCTCCGAGCTGCACCAGGGCACGCTGGCGGACTACGTCGTGGTACCGAACGCCAACCTGATCGAGAAGCCGGCCAACCTCTCGTTCGAGGATGCCGCCTGTCTGCCAACATCATGGCTGACGGCCTACCGCATGCTCACGCGCAATGGCCTGGCCCCGGGCGACACGATCCTCATTCAGGGTGCGTCCGGCGGGGTCGCGTCCGCAGCGATTCAGCTGGGGCGCCAGCTCGGCCTACGGGTGTGGGCCACGGCACGCACCGAGGCCAAACGCGCCTTTGCGCTCGAGCTTGGCGCGGACGCCGCGTTCGAAGCCGGCGCTCGGCTGCCGCAACGGGTGGACGCGGTGATCGAAACGGTGGGCGAAGCCACCTGGAGCCATTCACTGAAGGCGCTGAAGCCGGGCGGCACGATCGTCGTTTGCGGGGCTACCTCCGGCTACAACCCGCCCGCCGAACTGAACCGGGTGTTCTTCCTGCAGTTGCGCGTGCACGGCTCGACGATGGGGACCCGCGAGGAACTGGCACAGCTCGCTGAGTTGGTGGCTGCAACGGGGCTGAAGCCGCGGATCGACCGGGCGCTGCCGCTGGCTGAAGTCGCGTCCGGCTTGGCCGCGTTGGACGCCGGTGCGGTACTCGGCAAGGTGATGGTCTCCGCCGGAGGATGATCGCTAGGAAGCTTCCTTCTCTTCCTTTTCTTCCTTCTTGCGCTTCTTGCGCTTCTTGCGGTCCTTCGCCCAGGCGAGCACCTTCTTCTCGTCCCATAGCGGCGTGCGGGCATCGGCCCACAGTTCCTTGGGCGCGTGGAACTCTTTGCCGTTCTTGCGCTCCTTGGACATCGCCGAGCGGAACTGCTCCTTGGGGAGGCCCACCAGGGCAGCGGCCTGCGAGGTCGTCAACACAGTCCGCACCCTACTGGCAATCCGGGGTGCGATTCAGCGTCTCGGACGCTGCGGCTCAAGCACGTCCAGGATTGTGACCAGATGGTACGGGGTCTCTTCAGGTCTGTTCCGGGCGTGTGTGAAGAGGTGATCGGCGGTGAAGATGTGGAAGAAACCCTTGATCGCGCCCTTTGCCGCAGCCATGCCAGCCCCCTCCCGGTTCGCGTGCTCAGCCAACTGAGACAACGAGGTTAGCATCGCTAGAGATGCCAGACAAGCAACTCTAGCGATGCTAAGCGAATTCTCTCTTCGAATGGGCCAAGCCCGACTCCGGGCGCCGGCACCGCGCGGCACCTGACCCAGCGATTCACCACCCGCCGAAATCACCCTCAACCCAGAACGTGCAAGATCCTGCACCGAAGTCGGTACAGGATCTTGCAAGCTGTCTGGCCAGCCGAGAAGTTGGACCTACCGAGACCCAGGGCTACTCCCCCGGCGCAGAACGCAGCAGGCTACGGATCGTCTTGGCGGCCAGCCGGGCGGCGGATTCGACGTCGCTGAGGATGCCGATCAGATGCATGGACGCCGCACCCTGGGCCACGATCATGAACTGCGGGACGATGTCGACCGCGGCCCGGCTGTCGCCGCCGGTGGCCTCGATCGCGCGCAGCAGCACGATGTCGCTGACGGAGCGTCCAGCCTCACGCAGCTCCTCGTCGTGGACGCCACGCAGCTCCGGCGCATAAACCAGGTCGAAGCCGGCGCGCCGGGTCGCGGCGAACCGGACGTAAGCGGCCGCCGCTGCGGCGATGGCTTCCACCGGATCCGGGCCGGCCGCGTCCGCTGCGGTTCGCATGGCCGCGTCCAGATCCTGCGCAGCCTTGGCTGCCACCGCGATCAGGAAGTGCTGCCGGGTCGGGAAGTGCCGGTACGGCGCGGCCGCGCTGACGCCGGTGCGCCGGGCCGCTTCTGCGACCGAAAGCGCAGGCAGCCCGCCTTCGGCCACGAGGGTGGTGCCGGCGTCGATCATCGCAGTCCGCAGGTCACCGTGGTGATAGCCCACCCTGCCTCCTCGCCGTGAAAGTAAGACCGATCATACATCTGCTCTTGCGCTCTATGTTAGATGCCTCTTACAATGTAAGAGATCACTAACACGAAGGACCACGAATCATGAGCACCATGCCTTGGGGAACGATGAACGACTGGCTGCGGGTCGAGGCCGAGCAGCGCAACGCCTGGACGCAGCTACGGGTGCAGGACCTGCGCGCAGCCCAGGTCGAGCGGCGATCCGCTCGCACCGTGCGGCGTCCGGCGCTGCGTCCGACGCCGGCAACCTGCGTCGAGGCCGCGTGAGCCGGCCAGCAAGCGAACGCTGACCGGAGGCCGATACCCAGACAACAGCTGACGACCCGCCTCGTCCCGGGTAGCTTGACGCCATGGCGAAGGCCGAGCCGGTGGAGATCGAGGTCGGGCCGCGGACGGTCCGGCTGACCAGCCCTGATCGGGTGTACTTCCCTGCGCACGGCTGGACCAAACTCGACCTGGCCAATTACTACCTCGCGGTAGGCGACGGCATTGTCCGGGCGCTGCGGGAGCGCCCATGCATGTTGCACCGGTTCCCCAGCGGGCTTTCCGGGGGCAAGGTGCACCAGAAGCGCGTACCTGCCGGGGCGCCGCCCTGGCTGGAGACCGTGCAGATCTACTTCCCGCGCTACGGACGCACCGCTGACGAACTCTGCGTGACCGAACTCGGCGCGGTGATCTGGGCAGTACAGATGTCCACGGTCGAGTTCCATCCCTGGAACTCGCGGCGGGCGGGCGTGGAGCGTCCGGACGAGTGGCGGATCGACCTCGACCCGATGCCGGCGGCCGGTTTCGAGCGGGTGCGGCGGGTGGCCGCCGTAGCGAAGACAGTGCTGGACGACCTGGGCATGATCGGCTTCCCGAAGACCTCCGGCGGCAACGGCCTGCACATCTACGTCCGGATCGTGCCCGAATGGAGCTTCGGCGAGGTGCGCCGGGCAGCGCTCGCGTTCGCCCGCGAAGTGGAGCGGCGTGCGCCGGACGACGTGACCACGGCGTGGTGGCGCCAGGAGCGCGATCCGCGGCACGTCTTCGTCGACTACAACCAGAACGCACGCGATCACACCATCGCGAGCGCGTGGTCCGTCCGCGGCGTGCCGGACGGAACCGTGTCGACCCCCTTCCACTGGTCCGAACTGGACGCGATCGCGCCCCGCGAACTCACCCTGGCCACCGTGCCCGCCCGCTTCGCCAAGCTGGGCGATCCGCACGCCGCGATCGATGACGTCGCCCATCGCCTGGACACCCTCCTGGAGTGGGCCGACCGGGACGGTCTGCCCGAGTAGCGCAGCCGCAGCTGCGATGTGCTCCGTCCGCTGTAGTCTCGACAGGCTCGACCAACCGGATCAGGGCAGTGAGGAGACCGGCCGCTATGACTGCTCTCGGCGCGCTCAGGTTCCCGACGCAGCTCTACGAGGCCTACGTCTTCGACCTGGACGGCACCATCTACCTTGGCGAGGAGCTGTTGCCGGGAGCCAAGCGGACGATTGAGGAGTTGCGTCGCCGAGAGATCCCGATTCGGTTTCTCTCGAACAACGCGACCAGCGATCCCGCACAGGTTGCGGCCAAGCTGGCTGGCCTGGGGCTGCCCACCGATGTCGCGGAGATCGCGAACACCGTGGTGACCACCACGCAGTGGCTGAAGGCCCATCATCCCGAGGCGGTCGTCTTCCCGATTTCGGAGGAGCCGCTCAAGCGGGCGCTCGCCGCTGCCGGGATCCGGATGAGCGAGGACCCGGCGGAGATCGACATCGTGATCGCGTCCTACGACCGCACGTTCGACTACCGCAAGCCGCAAATCGCCTTCGACGCGATCTGGTTCCATCGGCGAGCGTTTCTCATTCAGACCAATCCGGACGCCTTCTGCCCCTACCCCGGCGGACGGGGCGAGCCCGACTGCGCGGCCATCACCGCGGCGATCGAGGCGTCCACAGACACCACCTGCCGGCAGAGCCTGGGTAAGCCAGACCCGGTCATGCTGCAGACGGTGATGGCCACCCTGCCGGACGCAGACATCGCCCGCTCGGTCATGGTCGGCGACCGGCTGCAGACCGACAGCAGGATGGCGCTGGCGGCCGGCATGGCTTCGGCCGTGGCGCTGACCGGTGAAGCAACCGCCGAGGATGTTGCGGCCCGCCCTGAGCAACTCAAACCGACGCTGGTACTCGACCGGATCGACCGGCTGATCCCCATGTATGCCTGGATAGAACTCGGCTGGGCCGAGGCTTAGGCACGCTCACCGAGCAGCAAGTCGCTCAGCCCCGACCCCCGCTGGGGCAGACTTGCGCGCGTGAGCAGATCTGAGGAGGACGGCTGGCCGCAGACCGCCTTGGAGCTGATGCGGTCGCGCTTCGAGGCATTCCGGGACGGGGACGCGGCTTGGCTGCTCGCGTCCTGGCACCCGTCGACCAGACCGGCGAACCTGGACCTGACCGGCAACCCGACCTGGCGTGGACTGCAGATCGTCGACACCCTCGACGGTGGGCCGGACGACGACACCGGCATAGTCGAGTTCCGGGCGACCTGCCTCGCGCCACGAGGTGGGGTCGAGGTGCAGCAGGAGCGGTCGAGGTTCGTCCGCGAGGGTGGTCGCTGGTACTACCTCGCCCCGCTGCGGTAGCGCGCAGGCGCTGAAGCTTCGCTCCCGGGAATGGGCGCGACGACACGGACGACTCAGATCGAGGCGGCCTCCGTCGGCGGG
>JAKOQD010000044.1 GCA_029778515.1 Actinomycetes bacterium | reverse complement strand
GATCGCATAACGCAGCTCGCGGATCTTGCGAGCGACAGTGTTCTCCTTGGCTGCGATCACGCCGGCCTTGTCGTTCTTGGCTTCGGCGTTCTCGACCAGGACCAGCCGGACGTACTGCTGGGTGAGGCTCGAACCGCCCTGGGTGTTGCCCTGGCTGGTGCTGACCAGCGCGCGCAAGGTGCCCTGCAGGTCCATCGCGCCGTGCTCGTAGAAGCGGTGATCCTCGATGGCGACCTGCGCTTTCTGCATGATCGGCGAGATGTCCTTCAGTTCCTTGTAGACCCGGTTCTCGTTGTAGAAGTAGGCGAGCAGTGAACCGTCCGCGTTCAACAGCCTGGAACGCTCGGACTGCGGTGGGGTCTCAAGCTCGGCCGGCAACTGGTCGAGGCTCTCCACCATGGACGTGGTGGTGTCGGTCGCCATGCCGGCGATGGGGACGACCAGGCCGGCCGCCAGCAGTCCGCCGATGATCGCCACCACCAAGAACATGACCAGCGAGTACAGCCTTTTCCCCATGCGCATGACTTCTAGGGTACGACACGGCACCCAATCGGCTCGCGGACGCTGCCGGCGGACGGGTTCGAACGGAATCTTCCCTAGCCGGGCCAAAGTTCTTGACAGCAGACGGCTCGTTCGCCTAGCAATTGCTTACTGTCGCCGATGTCAGTGACCACCCCGGTGAAAGGTGAGAGCAATGCCGCTCGGAGTCGAAGACTGGACCCTCCAGGCCAAGTGCCGTGGATTGGAAGATCAGTTATTCCCCGACGGTGCCGACCAGAAACGTGTGCGTTCGGTCTGCTACACCTGCCCGGTGCGCAACGAGTGCCTCGCCGAAGCCTTGGACAACCGCATCGAGTGGGGCGTGTGGGGTGGCATGACCGAGCGGGAGCGCCGCCAGTTGCTGCGCCAGCGCACAGACATCACCTCCTGGACTTCGATCCTCTGCCCGAAGCATTCGCGCTGCGACCTCTGAGCCGTAGCGTTTTCGCGCGAGCCCCGGCTGGGTGGTGCACCTGTGCGGCCGAGCTGTCTAGGGTGACTCCATGACTAAGTGGGAGTACGTGACCGTCCCGGTGCTGGTGCACGCCACCAAGCAGATCCTCGACAACTGGGGTGCGGACGGCTGGGAGCTGGTGCAGGTCGTGCCGGGACCGAATCCGCAGAACCTGGTGGCCTACCTGAAGCGACCGGTGGTCGAATGAGTCACTCCGCCAGGCTGGCCGAACTCGGCATCGCGCTGCCGACCGTCCCCGCCCCGGTAGCCGCGTACGTGCCGGCCACGATCTCGGGTGGGCAGGTGCTCACCGCCGGCCAGCTGCCGTTCGTGGACGGGAAGCTGACCGACACCGGCAAGGTGGGTGCACAGGTCAGCCCGGAACGGGCCGCTGAGTTGGCCCGGACGGCAGCGCTGAACGCGGTCGCCGCGGCCGCGTCCGTCGTCGGGGGCGTCGACGGGATCGCGCGGGTGGTGCGGCTGGTCGTCTTCGTGGCCAGCGACCCCGGTTTCACCGGGCAGCCGGCCGTTGCCAACGGCGCGTCCCTGCTGCTGCAGGAGGTCTTCGGCGAAGCCGGCATCCATGTGCGCAGCGCTGTCGGGGTGGCCGTGTTGCCACTGGACTCGCCGGTCGAGATCGAGCTGGTGGTCGAGGCGGCGTGACCGCCACCGAGTCGAGGCTCGCTCTGGTCCGCCGGGCCAGGGCGATCAACCGCGGACTCGGCGAGTTGTACCCGGACGCGCATTGCGAGCTCGATCACGCCTCACCCCTGCAGCTGCTGGTGGCCACGGTGCTCTCGGCCCAGTCGACCGACCGCCGGGTGAACACGGTCACGCCGGCTCTGTTCGCGCGCTACCCGGACGCGGCCGCGCTCGCGTCTGCCGATCGCACCGAACTGGAGGAACTGATCAAGCCCACCGGCTTCTTCCGGGCGAAGACGGACGCGCTGATCCGGCTCGGCACCGCGCTGGTGGCCGACCACGGCGGCGTCGTGCCGGGGCGGCTCGCCGAGCTCGTGAAGCTGCCCGGCGTTGGCCGCAAGACCGCGAACGTCGTACTCACCGACGGTTTCGGCGTGCCAGGCATCACCACTGACACCCACTTCATCCGGCTCTCGCAACGGTTCGGCTGGACCGCTTCGGCCAAGCCGGAAGTGATCGAGGCCGAAGTCGGCGAGCTCTTTCCGAAGTCGGACTGGATCCGGCTCAACCACCGGGTGATCTGGCACGGCCGGCGGCGCTGTCACGCCCGGCGACCGGCATGCGGCGCTTGTTCGGTGGCCAGCTACTGCCCGTCCTTCGGTGAAGGGCCGACCGATCCGAAGGTGGCCGCGAAACTGGTGCGGGAGCCGCGCGGATGAAGCGTCTTCGTTGGTCTAGCCTCGGTTGGTCGAGCTTGGCCTGCCCTGAGCCTGTCGAGGGGTCGAGGCCGCTTGGCCCTCGTCCGCTGCGAGCACTAGCGCTGGGGGTGGCGCTCCTGCTGACCCTGGCCGGCTGCAGCCCGTCCGTGCCTTCGGCGAACCGGTTCCCGACTCCTTTCGAGAGCTACTCGCCGGCCACCCCCAAGACCGTCGACCTGGTGACCGCGCGGAAGGCGGCCGGGATTGCGGACTGCCCGAAGCCGAGTGAAGCGCCAGTGGTGCCGGGCGGCCTGCCCGACCTCACCCTCGATTGCCTCGGCGGGGACAGTCAGGTTCGGCTGGCCGGGCTGCGCGGACCCATGCTGATCAACCTGTGGGCTCAATGGTGTGAACCCTGCCGGGCCGAGGCCGCGGACCTGTCCGCGTTTGCCAGCAAGCAGAAGGACGTGGCCGTGCTCGGTATCAACTACTCCGATCCGCAACCAGAACTGGCCATCGAGTTCGCGCAGTTGATGGCGATGAAGTACCCCCAGTTGGTTGACGAAGAGGCGACCATTCGCGGTCCGCTGGGGGTGGCCGGCATCCCGCACACGGTGCTGATCGATGCCGACGGCGTAGTGGTGGCCCGGCATCCCGGCATCTTCACCTCGCTGGAAGAGATCGAGTCGTGGGTGGCAGCGGGGCTGGCCGCGTGAGCTTCCCGGTTCCCGTGCCGGACGGGCTGCGGGCTGCGGCTGCGCAATTCGACCGTCCGGACGCGCTGAGCTTCATTCAGGGTGCGCGGACACCGCAGGGCAAGCGGCGGGCTGCCGTGCTGATCCTGCTCAGCGGCGAGCCCAACGCCTACGAGATCGTGCTGGTCGAGAAACGTCCGGATCTGCGTAGTCACGCCGGCCAGATCGCGTTCCCCGGTGGATCGCTGGAGCCGCAGGACCTCAATCCGGTCGCCGCCGCACTCCGGGAGGCGAACGAGGAGGTGGGCATCGACCCGTCCGCGGTGGTGGTGCTCGGTTCACTGCCGGACGCACACATCCCGCGTAGCGGGTTCGACGTGACCTCCGTCGTGGGCTGGTGGGGCGAGCCGGTGCGACTGCAGGTGGTGGACGTCGGCGAGTTGGCGGGCGTTCACCAGGTGCCGGTGTCCCGTCTGCTCGACCCGGCGAACCGATCGACGTGGGCGCACCCGGGTGGCTTCCGCGGGCCGGCGTTCACTCTCGACGATCTGTACGTGTGGGGTTTCACCGCCTACCTGCTGGACGGGCTGTTCGACCTGCTGGGCTGGACGCAGCCCTGGGCTACCGACCTGGTCACCGAGATTCCGCCACGCTTCCTGAGCGAGCGCCTGTAACCACCCTCCGGAGCCCGATCCCACCGTCGTCCCGGCGTCCCTTCGTCATCCGGGCATCCCACCGTCGTCCGGGCAACCCACCGTCATCCGGGCATCCCTTCGTCATCCCGGCGGAGGCCGGGATCTCTCAGCGGGATAGGTGGATCAGGTGGTGAGCTTGTCGAAGGATCGTTCGCTCACCGTCTCAAACGGGCTCCCGGCTGGTAGAGCCCGTCGAGGCCCGCGTCCGCTCACTCAAGCTCTTTGCGCGGCTCCCCGCCGAGGATGGACGTCGCGGCCACCCGCTCCTGGCCCTTGGTGATGGCGCCCTTGACCGCGTCCACCGACGCTTGCGCGCTGGCAGTCGTGGCCTGCGGGCCGGGCAGGTTGAGACGCTGCTTGCCGATCAGCGAAAGAACGCCGGCCAGCAGGAACATCAATATCGCCATGACAGCGAAACCCCAAGCCAGCGCGGCCAACAGGTCGATGCCGAACCAACTCTGGAAGCCGAACGACAGCCAGAAGGAGAGCCCGCAGAACAGCAGAGTCGCGCCCATGATGCCCAGATAGGCGGCCCCCCCGAAGAGGCCAGCGCCGATTCCGGCCGACTTCGCTTGGGGCAGCAACTCGGCCTTGGCCAGCTCGAGTTCGCCCTTGACGATGGTGCGCACATCGTCCTGGATGCTCTTGATCACGTCGGCGATTCCGGACTGATCGGCCATTCCACGCTCCTTCGGCCCCGATTTGTGGTCAGCCTAATCGCTATCACTGACAAACGGGCGGGACTGCAGGTTGATTTGCAGTCCGTCCTCGGGGAGGCGGAGCACGCTGCTCAGCTCGGCGTGGTCGACCTCGGCTCGTGAGCAGCGGACGGCGTAGGGCAGCAGCAGAGGTTCGGCGCGTGGAGCCGACGAGTCGTACAGCTCGGCGACCTCGGCCAACAGGGGTTCGGCGACGCCGATGTCGAGGTTCGCCAGCTTCGGTGCAGACGAAACCAGCTTCAGCATCCCGTCGCGCGTGATCGGCACCCACCGCCGGAAGTCACGCTGCTCGACCTCGGGGAAATGCGCGGACGCGGGAATGGTCGCGGCAGACTCGTCGGCGCCGCGCATCGCATCGGGGTCGTAGCGCTGCAGAATGGCCGCCAAGCGACGCACCCAGGGCACCGAGTCGTCGCGGAAGGTGGCCACCACCGCGAGTTGCCCGCCAGGGACGAGCACGCGGGCGAACTCAGCGAGTACCAGGCCCGGGGGCAATCGGTGCATGCCCTGTGCCACGAGCACCGCGTCGAAGGAGCACGGCAGGAAGGGTAGTGCGTCCGGTGCTGCCGCGACGCCGTGGAAGCCGGTGTGGCGAGCACAGGCACGGCGGACGTCTTCAGGGGCGCGTGCAGTGATGGTGACGCGGTTCCCCAGCTGCTCGAAGTGCGTGGCGGTGGGCGCGGAGGCTGATCCGATCGCCAGCAGGCTGCCCGGACGCGTGGGCGCGAGCCAGGCAACCGCGGCTGCGGGGAACGCTCCGGGAGTTGCCATGGGGGAATCGTAGGTCGACCAAGGGCTCGGCGGCCGTTCGAATCTCCGGGGCTCCTCGACTTGTGGACAACTCCCGGCCAGCGGTGGTTATCCACAGGCGGACGGTTGGGCTGACGGAATTCCGGTGTGGTTGCCGAAGGTGTGGACGTGGCTGAGGCGAGTAGTGGCCGTGACGTACTGGTGGTCGCTGGGGACGGGGAGACCCAGGACGTGATCCTTTCTGCGGTCGCGGCCCTTGCGCTGGACGCCGAGGTGGTGAGCGACCTCGAGCGGATCGGGCAGCCATGGCGGGCGGCCGGCACGGTGTTGGTCGCGAGTGACCAGGCAGCGCGCCTGGCCGCCCGCGCACTGCCGAGACGCGACGGGGTGTTCCTGGTCGGGTCGGATGCGTCGGAGTTATCCAGATGGTCGGCACCGCTGTCGGCCAGGGTGATTCAGCTGCCTGACGGTGGCGCCTGGCTGGGTGCAGTGCTGTCCGATCGCACCAGCCGTGATCGGGCTCCGGTGGTGACCGTGCTGGGCGCCTCAGGCGGCGTAGGCGCCTCGACCCTGGCTGCGGCGCTGGCGCAGTTGGCTGCAGACTCCGGCGGCGGCGCTGCATTGGTGGACGTAGACCCACTCGGCGGCGGCATCGACCTGCTGCTGGGCGCGGAGCGCACCGACGGCTGGCGCTGGCCACGACTCAACGGTGCGGACGGTCAGGTGGGCGACCTGCGTCCGTACCTGCCGGTGGTGGAGCAGGTTTCGGTGGTGTCGATGGCGCGCACGGCCACTCTGGATCTTGCCCGCGAGCCGTTGGCCGCGATCGTCGGATCGCTGCGCACCTGGCACTCGCTGGTGGTTCTCGACGCGGGTAGATCACTTGGGCCGGCCTGCCGTGAGGCGGTCCGGCTGGGTCGGGTGCTATTGGTGGTGTCCGCCGGAGTGCGCGGGGTGGCCGCTGCCAGGGCTGCGGTCGAGGTGCTGGGGTTGGACGGCGCCGAGCTGGTGCTTCGACGCCGAAGAGGTGGGTTGGCCGCCGACGTGGTCGCCGACGCGATCGGGCTGCCCGTGCTGGCCGAACTGCCCGAGGAACCGCGCCTGGTTGCCGCCGCCGAACTGGGGGAGCCGCCGGCACGAGGCGGGCGGCGCCGCTACCGGGCTTCGGTTGCCCGAGTGCTGACGGCCGTGCGGAGCGAGGAACCCGGTCATGCCTGAACCCGACCTGGACGCTGTGCGGACCCACCTTGGCCGGCTCGGACAGCAGCCTGGCCCGGTTGAGGTCGGCGCCGCGTTGCGGAGTCTGGGCATGCTAGTGAGCGACTCTGCGGTGCGTTCAACCGTGGCTGCGTTACGTCGGGAAAGTGTGGGGGCTGGGGTTTTGGAGCCGCTGTTGGCGCTTCCCGGTGTGACCGACGTGCTGGTGAACGGTCCCGATCACGTCTACCTCGACCGTGGCGGCGGGCTTGAGCCGGCTGGCGTCCGCTTTGCCAGCGAGGCGGAACTGCGGCGATTGGCGGTGCGGCTGGCCGCCTCCGTCGGGAGACGGCTCGACGACGGCTCACCATTCGTGGATGCCCGGTTGCCCAACGGAGTCCGGGTGCACGCGGTGCTGCCCTGCCTTGCCGACACCGGCACCTGCCTCTCGCTGCGGGTGCCCAATCGACAGCGATTGGGGCTGCACGATTGGGTCGCGTCGGGCAGCGTCTCTGCGGATGCCGCGAAGCTGCTGGCCGGGCTGGTGGCAGCTAGGCGGGCGTTCCTGATCTCCGGCGGCACTGGTTCGGGAAAAACCACTCTGCTAGGGGCGATGCTTGCCCAGGTGCCGCCAGACGAGCGGATCGTGGTGGTCGAGGACTCTCGCGAACTCCAGCCTGAACACCCACACTGCGTCCGGCTGGAGGCGCGTCCGCCCAACGCTGAGGGTGCTGGTGCCGTCACCCTCACCGACCTGGTTCGGCAGGCGTTACGGATGCGCCCCGATCGGATCGTCGTGGGCGAGGTGCGCGGCGGTGAACTCGCCGACCTGCTGCGCGCGATGAACACCGGCCACGAGGGTGGCTGTGGCACCGTGCACGCCAACTCGGCCGCGGACGTCCCCGCCCGGCTGGAGGCGCTCGGCGCACTCGGTGGCCTCGAACGGGATGCGTTGCACGCTCAACTCGGGGCCGCGCTCCGGGTGCTGATCCATGTGCGCCGGCTGCCGGCCGGGCGACGCTGGGTCGACGAGATCCAACTCGTCGAGCCGTCCCCGGATGGCCGCTGCCGAACCGTTCCGGCGGTGCGGTTCTCAGCCGAGGGTGCCGTGCCCGGTCCCGGGTTCGACGAGCTGATGGCGCTGGCGGCGTCATGACCGCGATCGCGGTGCTGGCCGCGTTCCTCGCCGGTTGGGTGGGGTTCGCGCCATCGGCGGTGACGAGGTTGCGTCCGGTAGAAGGCGGTGCGGCCTGGTCGCCAAGCTCCCAGCGGCGGCTTGGTGCGGCGTTTCCCTTGGTGGTGGTTGCTGTGGCGAGCATCATCGGCCTGATGGTCTGGGGTGGCGCCGGAGGATCGGTCGCCTTCGCAGTGACGCTTCCACTGGTGACGGCCTGGACGGTTTGGCGGCGGCACCGGCGGCGTTCAACCGCAGCCGCGACGGCTCGGGACGTCGCCACCGCCTGCCAGCAACTGGCCGGATTGCTGCGAGTGGGTCACGTCCCCGGGGTGGCTCTGAGGTTGGCCGCGCAGGACGCACCGGTGCTGGCGGACGCCGCCGCTATCCACGCGATCGGTGGGGAGGTGGCCGCCGCCCTGCGGAGGCAGAGCGCCGTCGGGGGCTACGGCGGCCTGGCGCAGCTGGGAATCGCTTGGGATGTGGCCGAGCGAACTGGTGCGTCCCTGACCGCCACTTTGGACGCCCTGGCTGAGCGGCTCGCCGCAGATCGGGCGGTGCACAACGTAGTGGCTGCCGAACTGTCCGGTCCACGAGCCACCGGGCGGCTGCTCGCCGTGTTGCCGTTGGTAGGACTTGGACTTGGCTACGGGTTCGGCGGTGATCCGCTGGAGTTCCTAACCGCGTCGGTGCCGGGGCAACTCTGCTTGGCCTTAGGTGCCCTGCTCGGCTGCGTGGGCGTGTTCTGGACCGAGCGAATTGCCGGCTCGGAAGAGGACCTGAGTTGAGCGGGACGTGGCTGGCTGCGCTTTCGGTGGCGCTGGCGGTGTTGGCCTGGGGCAGCCCGTCCGCTCGACTGGCGGCGGGGTTGGTTGCGCCGACTGGAAGGCGGAGGCTCATCCAACCCAGTCAGCGGCTCGGGATGGCGTTCGGCACTGCGGTGAGTGCGCTGCTGTTGACGGCGGGGCTCGGCTGGTGGGCTCTGCCGGCGGCGGCCGCGATCGGGGTCGCGAGTTATCTGGTGCTTGGTCGGCTGGAAACCAGCAACACGGTTCGCCGCAACGCCGAGTTGGTCGCCGGACTGCCGCAGGTCTGTGACCTGCTGGCGGTCTGTTTGGAAGCCGGACTTCCGTTGCGGGCTGCGGTGGCGGTCGTGGGTGACGCGGTGGACGAGCCACTTCGGGGCGTGCTGGGCCAAATCGGTGCTCAGGTCGGCCTCGGCACCGACGAAGGCGCGGCATGGGCGGACGCCGCTGCGGCGGAGCCGGCCCTGGCCGGGCTCTGCCGTGAAGTTGCTCGCAGCGTCGTATCGGGCACGACGTTGGCCAAGACCATGCGTGCGCTCGGGGCGGACGCCCGACGCGAGTCACTGGCTGCCAAAGAGGTGCGTGCCAAGCGAGTGGGTGTGCGCAGCGTCCTGCCGCTGATGGTGTGTTTCCTGCCGGCGTTCCTGCTGCTCGGTGTGGTGCCGATCATCGGTGGCGTGGCCGCACATCTGTTCGGCTGATGAGCTGCGCCCGCCGCCCATGCTCGACCGCCGAGTGACCGAGCGTGTCTAGATCCGTGCCCCCGGTCTCAACATGGCCGAGCAGATGATGAGTGGACGCTGGTTTCCACAGTTTTCGGGGTGCCCGGAGTGTTGTCCACAGCCCAAGAAGTTGGGTGACCGAATCCCGACCGACTTGCCGAAGGTATGGACGCGTCCGGTTGGACGCGGACGGAAGGAGAAGGAATGGCAGGTCAGTTGGTGCGTCGGCACAACGAGCGCGGCATGACTACCGCGGAGTACGCGGTGGGCACGGTCGCCACGGTGAGCGTGGTGGGGGTGATCATCGGAATCCTGAACAACCCGGATTTCCAGCAGATCATCTGGCAGATCCTCAAGGCGATCATCGCGGTCATCCTGCAGGCCATCAGCGGCAGCTGAACCGGCGCCGGTCGCCTCTGCCGAGCCCGCCGTCATCCGGGGCCTTTACGGAATCGCCATGTGCAGACGGTGGATCTGGCGAAGCGGTCGGTAGTCAGGGACTGCTGAGCCTCGCGTGCGATCGGCACCTGGTGCTCGGAGCCGCGAGGTTCAGCAGCCTCCTGGCCGTACGGCGAATAGGCGCCTAAAAGAGGAAGGGACGGATGAACTACCGCAAGCGGGTCTGTGGTTCGTGGAACTGGAAGGCATCGCTGGGCCAGCGCGACCGGCAGCGGGGAATGGTCACCGCTGAGATAGCTTTCGCCAGCATTGGGGCGGCACTCGCGACTGTGGGGCTGGCGTGGGTGCTGGTGGTGCTGGCCCTGCTGGTGCGCTGCCAGGACACTGCGGCTGAAGTGGCCCGGCAGGAGGCGCGGGCCGATCGGAGCGCTGTGGCCAAGGCGATCGCCGACCGGCCGACCGGGGCCCAGGTGTTGGTCGGCAACCACGGGAACGAGGTGCGGGTGGAGGTACGTCTCGATGCTCGGCCATGGGCGGCCTGGTTACCCGCGATTCCGGTGT
>JAKOQD010000287.1 GCA_029778515.1 Actinomycetes bacterium | reverse complement strand
TACTTCACCGGGCTGCTGCGCGCGTCCGCGCCCGTTGCCGCGCTGTTCGCCCTCTTGGAGCCCGTCACGAGCACCCTGATCGCGGTCGCGGCGTTCGGTGAGCGCCTCGGTGTCTTGGGTTGGGTCGGCGGAGCGCTGCTGCTGGGCGCGGTGGTGGCGTCGTCGTGGACGCCGAAGGCGGCGAGTTAGCAACGTGCCCGGGGCGACGTGGTCGAGGCCGGCGCCCGCGTCGCCTTGAAGGACGCCGATCGCGCTGCTGAACAGCAACGTCGGGACGGGCCACGCCCACCCGGCACCAGCGGCCAGGTTTGCCAGGCCGCGTCCGAGTTGGACGCCGAGAACGAGGGCCAGCAGTGACCCTGCGAAGACCGCCGCGGGGATCTCCCGGGTCGACGGGTAAGGATCGGCGCGGCGTTCGCGTTGGGAGACCATCGCGTCACCGTCCGATCGTCGGCCCGTGGTCGGGCGAGTACAGCGGCGGCAGCACGTCCATGCCCGGCAAGACGCCCTGACGCGACGCCGGCCGTTCGCTGGCCATGGCCGACACGGGCTGCAGTGCACGGTCGACCTTGGGTTCGATCTCCATCGCCATCCACCCGACCGCAACCTCGGTGACCGACGGGCCGGGCCGGGTCACGTTCAGGATCTGGTGCCGGGGGCGAGATTGACGGTCATACCGTCGGCGGCGGTGATCACCCGCTGCCCGGTGGCCTGCACGACTTCCTCAACGCTCGGGCCGTCGGGGTCGAGCGCCTTGGCCTGGTGTGCCCAGCCGGCGACGTAGTTGAACGTGTACTGGCTGCTATCTACCTGGTGCGCAGCAAGGACGAGGAACGCAACACTCTCTGCTTACACCTCGATCAGCCCGCGACACGTCCGGTCGGCCAGCTTCTCGTGTCCCCCGGGCCAGCCTGGAAATGACACTCTGGTCTGGCCCCACCGTGTTGCGACGTTGACTGGAACTCACCCCGTCACGGCGGGGCCAAGTCAGGTTGACATTCCCACCAGCCACGCCCGATAGCCTGCGACCGCAGTAGCGTCTGGCCGGGCGAGCCAGATAAGCACGGAATTGTTGAATCAGTACCGGTGGAAGCTCTGCGTGAACCTCAACCACGCCTGCCACTCCCCCACTGAATCCATCGACCCGACCTTCGATGCCAGGTCGGCGTGCATCCGCTCGAGCGTCTCTCGACGGGCGGCCTGCCAGTCGTCCTTCGAGGCGTCCCGCCGGCTCACCGAACCCGACCCCGCTTCAGGTCCTCCCACATCGCCTGCAGCCGCACGATCGGCTCATCGTCCGGCGCCATCAAGACGGCGAACTCAAGCTCGCTCAGCAGCTGCTCGGCCAAGAGGTCCCGGTCGGGCAACGGGACGCGAGTCAACTCGCCGGGCGGAGGTTCCATCGCGGACTCGCTTCTTCGTACATGAAGAAGGCAGCGAGGAGCCCTCTGCGGTCACGCGGGTGTCGTCGACTTTCGACACAGAGGTGGACGGCAAGCCGCCGGCACCTGAGACTGACGAGCCGGCACTGACGGCTCCGACACGACTAGTGTTCGCGTGTGACTGACACGCCGCCCACGATCGCCCTCCTGGTCGATGCCGACAACGCCGCACTGGGCAGCCTCGATGAAGTACTCGCCGCGCTCACCAAGCACGGTCAGGTTCAGATTCGCCGCGCCTACGGCAACTGGTTCAAGACGGCCCTGCGCAGCTGGGACGCCGAACTGAACCGACGCGGCTTCCGCGCGATCCAGCAGTCCGACCCGGTGAAGGGCAAGAACGCCACCGACCTCGCGCTCGTGATCGACGCCGTCGATCT
>JAKOQD010000286.1 GCA_029778515.1 Actinomycetes bacterium | reverse complement strand
CCTGGCGACACTCTGTGGCGGATCGCCGAACACGAGCTGGGGCAGGGCAAGCGCTACCACGAGATCGTCAGTCTCAACGCCGAACGTCTGAGCAAGGGCGCCGACTTCCTGCGCCCCGGCTGGACGCTGCAACTGCCCGCCGACTCCAACACCGTCGTCGTGCAGCCCGGTGACACGCTCTCAGCGATCGCCCGCGACCACTTGGGCGACGAGATCAAGTTCCAGCAGATCGCCGACGCCTCGGCTGCGATCGTTCAGGCCGAGGGACGCCACCTCACCGACCCCAACCTGATCTACCCCGGCTGGGTGCTACACCTCGATCCCGCCTCGGCCGCGCAGCCAGCGACGCCTGAGGCACCGGAGGCGCCCGCGGCCCCAGCAACCAGCCAGACGCCCGCCCCCACGGACGCACCGGCAGACGAACCCAGCCAGCAGACACGGGCCACCACCGGGGTTGCTCGGCCCGACACCGACGCTGAAGTCGCCACCCCGGCTGAGCAGCAGCCCGTCTCAACGCCAGCCGCCACCGCAACCCCCACCGCCAGTCAGCCCACCGCTACCCCCACCGCGGATGCGACTCAGCAGGACCGTGAAGTGCTCGCGCCTGCGCCTTGGATGCTCGTTGGCCTCACCGGGGGAGGCGTGATGCTGGCCGGCGCGATGGCGCTGGTGTTGAAGCAGCGTCGTGCCGCACAGTTCCGTGCGCGGCGTCCGGGACGCATGATCTCCGCACCGCCGGCGCGTCTGGCGCGCGTCGAGAAGACTCTGGTCAGCGTCGGCGAGATGGCCGCTCCCACGGTCGAAGCTCTCGATGCGGTCCTCCGAAACCTGGCGGCTTCCCTGGCCACCGCACAGCGCCCTGTCCCCGCAGTGGCTGCTGTCGAGCTGTCGCGGAGCCACCTCATGCTGCACCTCGTGGAGCCTTGCGACCTGCCCGAGCCGTGGCGCAGCGACGACACTCGGACCCATTGGGAGCTCGAGTCCAAGCACGTCGCATCCGCGGCACTGAACCCCAATCGCGACGGCGCCGCGCCATACCCGCAGATGGTCACCATCGGCCAGAGCGACGACGGCACGGTGTGGCTGTTCAACGCCGAAGAGTTCGGCGCCCTTGCGCTCACCGGTGACCCGACCTACACCGCTGACTTCGCCAGGCACCTGATCGCCGAACTAACCATGTCCCGCTGGGGACGTGACGTCCGCATCGACACCCTCGCCATTGGGGACGAGCTGGCTGGGATCAACCCGGATCGCCTCTATCACCATCCCGCAGACGAGGCTGAGGCCGTCCTCGAGAGCGTCGAACAGCACGCCCGCGAAACCCAGGCGGCCCAGCAGCATGCCGTCACCGACGGTGACAGCCTCGGCGGGCTTCGCGCTGAGGCTGTCGAGGATCGCCTCTGGGAGAGCCGGGTGGTGGTCGCGGGACGCGACACAGCCAGCCTCGCCGTGCCGCTGTGCGAGACCGCCCTGGCCGCCGCTGGCCACGCCGCTACCGCCGTCTTTGTCTTGGCCCAGCCCCAGCAGCTACCTGCCGCAGCGGTCGAGTTCCAGCTGAACTCCAACGGCCGTATCCGCATCGCCGAGTTCGACCTCGACCTGGTCGCCGTCGGGTTGACCGCCGACGAGGCCGCTGGCTGCGCCGCGCTACTCGGTGCTGCCGAGACCCTGGACGACGAGCCCATGCCCGACATGACCGAAGCCGAACAGCAGGCCGAGGAGTGGCGCGAATCAGTCAACGCCGCCGGGCAGATCCGAGAAGACCTCACCGTTCCGAGCGGTCCTGGCACCCCGAATGAAGACGGCGAAGTGCCGGAGACCACGACCATCCTGGAAGATTCCCCCGAGGTTTACGTCGCCGAAACCGCCGCCGTGCCCGAAGATTTCGAGGCTCTAGCACGACGGGTTCCGGTCGAAGTCCGAGACACCGTCCTCAAGGCCGATGAGTCCCTCGACGCTGATCTTGAGCAATGGTTCGCAGAATCCTCAGAACGTCCCCGGATTTCGGTTCTCGGCCCCGTTGGTCTGCGCTTCGGAACTCACGGCGACCCCGTCGCCACCTCCAAGCGCAAGCCCTTCTACGTCGAACTCGCTATTTACATGGCGCTACACCCGCAAGGCGTCACCACTGAAGAAGTCTCCGATGCCCTGCAAATCAGCAAGGACAGGGTCCGCCGCGATATGTCCGTGCTGCGTGGCGCGCTCGGCGTGAACCCGCAAGACGGAACTCAATTCCTCCCGGAGAGCTACCGATCGGCAGCCGCGACGCGCGACCGCAACGTGAACGCATACCAACTCCAGGGCGTGCTTCTGGACGCCGATCTATTCCGCCGGCTGCGGGCACGCGGCGAGGCACAAGGAGGGGTGGAAGGAAGTCGCGATTTGCGACGCGCTTTGCAGCTCGTCACCGGACGTCCCTTCGACCAAATGCGCGTCGGTGGTGGAGTCTGGCTAAGCGAGGGGCAGCGCTTCGACATTATCTTCTCGGCGGCGATTGTTGACGTGGCTCATATGGTTGCCATGTTGGAACACCACCGGGGCGATTACGTTCGTGCGCGCGCTGCCGCCGAAATAGGAGCGCTCGCCGCTCCCTACGAAGAAACTCCGCGACTGGACCTAGCCGCAGTTGCACACGCCGAAGGCAGGCTCAACGAAATGGATCGCATCCTGCGTTCCGAAGTGTGCAACCGGAGCGACGACGGGGAAGCTCCCGCCGAACTCTCCGAGCGCACAGCGGCGATCCTCCAATCGCATCGCTGGCTCGACGACGAACGGGAAGCCAGCTGATCTTTCCTGGGGGGAAAGGGTGCGGCCCGGACAAGCGACCTTGAGTTGCCTGTCCGGGCCGCTCGTCTTTCCCCGGCCGGAAACGACCCCACCAACAACGGGGGGACAGGGGTGTCCGGTTGATGCGGCGTCAGTGACAGTCAGGCATTTGAAGTGTGCTGTCCCTAGCTCCACAGTCGTCAGCAACCCCCCGCTGAGGGCGAAAGGGTGGACATTCCCAGAGGCGTGCCGGGGGAGTGTCCACCCCTTCTGTCAATGGGTTTCACAGATGGACGGCAAATCTGTGGACAGTGTCCACCCTGTTAACAGCCGCTTTGCGGGGCCTTCTGGGGACAATCTGTAGGACACCCGATTGCTCAGCTTCTCTCGTTACATGACCCACACGAGAGAGGCGCGATCGGAGATGAACGCGACTGCGGAACGAGCCAACCAATGGCTCCTCGACGTCCCGCCCAGTGACGTGACCGACGACGAGTGGCGCGCCTGGACTTGCGCCCAAGGCGGGCTACAGGAGTTCGCCGGGATGAACGAACTCTTGGACGCACACCGCACCAGCGGTTCGTCCAATCAGAATCGCATCCTCGCCATGATGTTTGCCTTGGCCTCAACCCGAGGCGGCGACTTCACTCATGCGGCCGAGTGGGCCTGCTGGATGATGCGACCGGGCGTCCTCCGACTGGTCCGTTCGCTGGCGGGGACCACTGATCCCCGGGAACTCCAGCAGATTGTGGCTGGTGCGCTCTGGATCGAGATTCGATCGTGGAACCCCTCAAACAGCGGTACCGCTTCGGCAATGCTCAGGAACTTGCGCTCGCAGGTTCTCCAGGAACTTGAGCGGTCGCTTCGCGATCACGCCTATCCGCCCACACTCCAACTGATCGCTGATCCGCAGAGCGTTTCCGGTGCCAGGTATCTCTGGGAAAGGGCCAATGACGAAGAAGATCCCGAAGAGATCGTCACCGCGATGCTCGCGTGGGCCATTGAGCGCAACGTGATTTCGGAAAGCGATCGCCGGATCATGAGCGCGGTTCTGGCGACGATGGACGAAATGCCGTCGGCGCAGTTCCGGAACACATCGGGGCTCTGCTCGATGGAGGTTTCCATCGCCGCCGGCGCATCCATCGGCCTGGCCGGAAGTTCTGTTCGGCGAGCGACACGGCGCACGATCAACAAACTCTCTGCCATCGCGCCGCTCTTTCTCCAGAGCGCGTAGGTGATCGAAACCATGGAAGGGAATGAAATGGGAGACGCTCGGCAGGCTCACGGTTTGCCCGGTGAAGCATCAGATTTGCTGAGAATGGCGACGCCCGATGATCGGGTCACGCTCATGATGCTGGAACGCGTCCAAGCGATCCTCCCCGGTAATCCCGACCTGGACGGAGCGGTCAAGAACCTTCGCGAGCGTGAAGAAGCTCTTGTGCGACTTGCGGATTTGCCGGCGACGGTCGTCGCGCAAGAACTGGCGGTCCGACAGCGCATCCTCGGAGGTGCGGCATCATGACCCAGGTCTACCCGCTGGATGAAGTCCGGGCGGCTGCCAAGGCGCTACGTGAAGGGCAGTTCAAGCAGGCGGCGAAGCAGACCTGGAGTCTGTCCTCGGCCACACGAGTGGTGCTCGTGCTCGGCGCTGAGGGCGGCAGCGGGGCCACCACCGTGGCGCTTGCCATCGCCCAAGCAACCTCGTCGGCGCGGCTGATCGAGTGCTGCGCTCAGGGCGACTCGGGACTGGTGGCCGCGGGCCTCGCTGAGCTGGGGGAGACCGCTGGCTGGCTGCGAGCCGACCGTGACTCCGTCCGCCTGGATCGCCGTGCGGACAACAACCCCTTCGCGGTGCCGACCCCCTTAGCGGCGAGCGGCGACGAAACCGTCGTCGTGGATGCCGGTCACGACCTCGACGTGGTCAGCCAGACCCCGTGGCTGCGCGAGCTGCTTGAACGCGCCGACGTGATCCTGGTGTCTCGCGCCACCATCCCCGGCCTGCGCCGCCTGGAGGCGAAGCTCGCCACCCTGGACGCGCTCGGCCGCCCGGTCGCAGCCGCCTTGATCATCGGCCCGGCTCGGAAGCGTTGGCCGAAGGATCTGGGCTTCACCCTCGGCCGCCTCACCCGCGACCTAGACGCCGACGGCGGTCTGCTCACGGTCGCCCAGGACCCGTCGCTGGCCTACCACGGACTCGACACGAGCCCACTCCCCGGCGACCTGCAGAAGACCGGCGAGCAGATCGCCCGCCAGCTCCAGCTGCCCACGAGTCCCCGCAAGTAACCCACAACCCTAAGGAGAACCCGTCCATGTTCACGTCGTCCCTGATCGGCGCCCAGCTGTGGGCCACCAGCAAGCTGTCGTCCACCGCCCTCGCGCTGCTCACCCCGCTCCAGATCTGCCCCGTCGCCCCTCCCGGCGCCCAGGCCCAGGCCGACAAGCTGTCCGGCTACGTCCTGTGGGGCATCGGCATCATCTTCATCGTCGGCGTCGTGGTCGCGGTCGCGTCCATCGCGGCGGGCCGCGTCTTCCACTCCCCGCACGCCTCGAAGGCCGGCATCGTCGGCGTCCTGGTGATCCTGATCGCCGCCATCCTCTACGTGATCCTGCCGAGCATCGTCAGCGGGATCATGGGCACCGGCTGCATCGGCTGAGTCATGGCTCGACGTGTTCGCAAGAGCGGGGCCGTGATCGACCCCAACGCGGCCTGGTCGCGGGAGAAGCTACTCGGTCTGCTGCTCGCTGTCGGCCTCGGCGTTCTTGTCGTGGTGATCGGGCTCGGCCTGTCCGTGATGCAGCTGCTGCGTCCGGCTCCGGCCAATGCGCAGCCCAGCGCCATTCCCACCAGCCTCGGCGGCCAGGTGCTCGCCGCCGGGGATACCCGCGACGCTGCCGCGAACCGTCCGTGGAGCGCACCGGCCGTACCCGCGGCCGGTGTCCCCGGCGCCGCGCCCACCCAGGCCGCCGGCGACCTGCTGGCGGTCCCGAAGCCCACCATCCGGGGCGGCGTCGGCGGCATCGACACTGGTTTCGCGCACACGCCGGAAGGCGCGGTTGGGCAGCTGGCGTCGATCGACCAGGCCCTGCTGACCGGGATGCGTCTCGACCAGACCCGGGCGGCCTACGACACGTGGGCGATGCCCGGCGGCGTCGGGGCCGATGACTGGATCATCACCCGCAACGTCAAGGCATTCACCGAGACCCTGGTCGCCGCTGGTGGCAGCAGCAGCGTGGTTGTGACCGCCGAGCCCGTGGCCGGACAGATCCGCGCTACCGACGGCCCCGATTGGGTCCTGGCCTGCGTCCTGCTCGACATCCGTGCTCACGGCAGGAACAACTCCCAGCTCGGCTACGGCCACTGCGAACGGATGCAGTGGACCGGCGAGCGCTGGCAGATCGCCCCTGGGGCGTCGCCCGCCCAGCCGGGCCAGGTGACCATCGGCTCCAGCCAGGCCCGCGCCGACGGCTGGCGCATCCTGACCGGCTTTGGCGCCGGCTCCTGACCGCCCCTCAACTCATCGCTCACCGTGAGGAGACCCCGTCGATGATCCCCATCCTTCCGAACCCGTTTGCCGACCTCGCCGGGGCGGCAGCCAACGCCGCCGCCCAAGCGTGGATCAGCGTCATGCTCGTCATCTGGAACGCGGGCCTGTGGTTCCTTCGCGTCGTCCTGAACTTCATGGACGCCTTCCTCACCCCGGACATCTCCGAGGGCGGCCCCGGCGCCCAGGTCTACAAGGTGACGTTCTGGATTGGCGGCACGCTCATGCTGATCCTGTCCATGGTGCAGCTCGGCGTCGCCGGTATCCGTCGCGACGGCAAGTCCCTGGCGCAGATCCTCATCGGGGTTTTCCAGTTCGCCATGGTGTGGGTCGGGGTGCTGACCTATGCCACGGCGGTTCTGGCCGCGGCTGGAGGATTGACCACGGCGTTCATGGAGTCGCTGCTGAACGTGACGAAGTGGAACGATGCGCAGTTCTTCAGCCCGTTCGAGGTCAAGGACGTCACCAACGGCGTCCTGGCCACGATCCTCGGTCTGATGGGGCTCCTGCTCGTGGTCGCGGCAATCGGGCACTTCTTCATCATGGTCACGCGCGCCGGCGCGATCCTGGTCCTGATCGCCAGCGCCCCGATCGCTGCGGCCGGTCTGGTCGGCAACGTCGGACAGAGCTGGTTCTGGAAGACGATGCGCTGGTTCCACGCCGCCGCGTTCACCCCGCCTCTGGTCGTGCTCATCATGGGCATCGGCGTCCAGTTCACCACCGGGGTCGCCGTGGGCGGCTCCGGCCTCGAGGGCTCGATCGGAACCGCTGTACCTGGCGTCTTGCTGATCTGCGGGTCGGTCGTGGCCCCCGTGGCGCTGTTCAAGCTGTTCTCCTTCGTGGACCCCGGCACCGCGACCGGCGCGGCGGTCCGCCAGGGCCTCGCGGCCGAGGGTGGCCTCCAAGGGCTCCTCCAGGGCCACAGCCCCCTCGGCTCGTCGGCGGCCTCGGCCACCACGGGCAACGGACGCTCGGCGGGAGAGGCGTCCGCTGAGGACCAGCAGGCAGCGCGCGTCAACGGAGTCACCGGCGGCGGCCACGGTGCCGGTCGTGCCGGTGGTGGCATCGGCAGTGCCCTGGCCGGTGCTGGCGGCGGGCTGGCGCGTGTCGGTGGTGCCCTCGCCGCAGGCATCGGGGCGATGACCCGCGCCGGTCACGCCGCGGTGGGCGTCGGCGCCGACCTGACCAACCAGATGGGCGTCGGCCACAACACCTACTACCCCGACATGGGTGGCGGCGGGCCGGTCATCGGTCCCAACGGCCAGGTCGTCGGCACCAGCCCCAGCAACGGCGGCGGCAACGGCGGCGGTGGCGACGATGGCGGCTACGACGATGGGGCCGCTGATGGTGGCGCAGCTGATGGTGGGGCCGGACAGCCGACCGTGCTGTCGGCCGGGCCGTCCAGCGGTGGTCCCGGTGGACCGTCCTTCTCGGGGCGTCGAGGCGCGGGTGCACCCCCGGCTCCTCCCGCACCCCCGGTGCCTCCTGCACCGTCGGCGGGGGAGCCCTCGACGGGAGCCGGATCGCCCGCGGCGGTGGGTGGTGCACCGGCGCCGGCCGCTGTGCCCTCGGGCGGTGCCCCGTCTGTCGCGGGGCCCGCCGCCGCGCAGCCCGCATCACCAAGCCCCTCGTCATCAGCTGGCCGCTCCGCAGCGCCGGGCTTCCAGCCGGTCGATGTACAGCCCGCCGCAGGGGAGCCGACCGTCGGAACTGGCGCAGCGCCAGCCGCCGGTGAGGCCGCCGCCGTCGAGGCCGAGGTCGCCGAAGTCGCCGAAGTCGCCGTCCTCCTGTGACCCCCACGATCGAAAGGAACTGACACATGGCAAGCGTGTACGCCGAATACTCCAAGGACCGCGTGGGCTGGATCTTCGGACTGACTGCCCCGCAGGCGGTGAGCGTGATCCTGACCGGCCTGCCGGTGCTGGCTGCGTTCCAGCGCAAGGACTGGCCGATGCTCGGGACCATGCTGGCGGTCTGGGCGCTGGCGTGCGTGCTGATCGTGGTCCCGATCCACGGCCGTTCCGCGACGGGCTGGCTGCTGGCCTCGCTCAAGTTCGCGGTCGGGTCGCTGGCCGGCTGGACGTCGTTCCGCTCGAAGGCGTCCAAGGGGGCGATCGACAAGCTGTCCACCCCCGATCTGCCCGGCGTGCTGTCCCAGGTCGCGATCCACGACGGTCCGCCCACGGGCCCCTACCAGCGGCGCATCGCCCTGGTGCAGCACCACGCCTCGCGGACCTGGGCGGTCACCGCCCAGGTCGTCCACGGCGGCATCACCACCGCCGACGCTGACGAGCGCGACCGGCTTGCCCGCGGCCTGACCGAGATGCTGGACGCCGGGTCGCGCACCGACCTGATCAGCGAAGTGCTGTTCATGGTCCGCACCGTCCCCGAGGACGGCGCCGCCCGCGCCGAGTACCTCCAGGCCCACCGCAAGCCCGGCGGACTCGACGTGGTCCGCCAGATCAACGACGAGATGGCCGCGACCCTGACCCGGGCCGCTGTCCGCTCCGAACAGTTCGTCACCCTCGTGGTCCCCGAGAACAAGCTCGCCAAGGTCGCCAAGGAGACCGGCGGCGGCATCGACGGCCGCGGCCGCGCCCTGTACCTGCTGATGGGCGAGGTCGAGGCGCACCTGCGCGGCTCGATCGAGATGGCCGACGTGCGCTGGCTCACCTCGCCCGAGCTCGCCGCCGCGGTGCGGACCGGGTTCGCCCCGGGCGACTCGGCGTCCATCACCGCCGCGGTCCTCGAGGCCGAGAAGGACGCAGGCGTGAACGCCGACGTGCCGTGGGCGATGGCCGGACCCTCCGGGGCGGACACGGCGATGCGCCACTACTCCCACGACGCCTGGAACTCGATCTCGACCACGATCCGGCTCCCCGACAAGGGCGCGGTCATGGGAGCGCTCGCGCCGGTGCTGTTCCCCGGCGAGGACGGCGAACGCCGCTCCCTGCTGGTGGCCTTCCCGGTGATGGACCAGGACAAGGCCGAGAAGCAGGCCAACGCCGCCCAATGGGGCGCCGATATGAGCGAGGGCCTGAAGGAGAAGATGGGGGTGCGCACCGACGCCCGCGGTCGCCGCCAGATCGCCCGCACCCGGTCGATGGACGAGAACCT
>JAKOQD010000285.1 GCA_029778515.1 Actinomycetes bacterium | reverse complement strand
GACCGGGTCGACGGGCTGGACGCCGGCGCCGATGACTACATGGCCAAGCCGTTCTCCTTCGACGAGTTGCAGGCACGGCTGCGGGCGCTGACCCGGCGGGTGCGTCCGGCCACCGACGAGCCTGGCGCCGAGGTGCTGAGCTTTGCCGACCTGACCCTCGACCTGCAGACCCGCGAGGTCACCCGCGCGGCGCGCAAGATCAGCCTGACCAGGACCGAATTCGCCCTGCTGCAGACGTTCCTGGAGAACCCGCGCCGGGTGCTGGAACGTGGCTGGCTGTTGAACGAGGTCTGGGGCTTCGACTTCCCCACCACCGCCAACTCACTCGAGGTTTACATCGGCTACCTGCGCCGCAAGACCGAGGGCGAGGGTGAAGCGCGACTGATCCACACCGTGCGCGGCATCGGCTACGTGCTGCGCGAGACGCCGCCGTGATCCGCTGGCTGCGATCCGTCCTCTCGGTGAGCAATCGGCCCCTGCACGACCGGCTGGCAGCGCTGGTGTCGGGGGCTGTGGCTGGCGCGGTGGCGATCACCGGCCTGGCCGCCTACGTAATCACCACGCTTGCGGTGTACGACCAACTCGACCGGGAACTGATCGACATCGCCGCGGTGACCAGCAAATGGATCCGGGGCGACGGCGACACTGATGCCCTCGGCGGACTGAACAGCGACGCCCTGTCCACCGCAAACGTCACCATGCTTCGGGTTCGAGCGGACGGCAAGACCACCGCACCTCCCGGGGCGCCGAACCAACTGGTGCCCACCGCCCGGGAGTTGGCGGTCGCCCGGACGCAGACCGGCTCGTCCGCGCGCAGCGGCGTGGACTCTGCCGGTGAGGCCTACCGGATCGTCGCGGTGCCCTACACCGATGGCACCTCGAAGTACGCGCTGGTGCTCGGGCGTCCGCTGGCGCCGACGGACGAGATCCTGCGCATCCTGGCCTTCTCGCTGCTGACGTTCGGCCTGCTGGCCGTGCTGATGGCCGGCGCCATCGGCTGGGTGATCGCGCGCTCGGGGCTGCAGCCGATCCAGCGGCTGACCGACGCAGTGATCCACGTCACCAAGACCGACCAGTTCGAGCCGATTGAGACCGGCGGCATGGACGAGTTGACCGATCTGACCACCTCGTTCAACACGATGATGAAGACCCTCGAATCGTCCCGCGAGCGCCAGCGGCGATTGATCGCGGACGCGGGCCACGAGCTGCGGACTCCGCTCACCTCGCTGCGAACCAACGTGGAGTTGCTGATCGCGGACGACCGTCAGGGCATGCTCCCCGAGGGTGCGCGGGGTGAGATCCTGCGTGACATCTCCGCTCAGCTTGGCGAGTTCACCCAGCTGATCGGCGACCTGGTGCACCTGTCGCGTGAGGACCGGGTGGAGGCCCATCCGGAACCGATCGACCTGCGCGACGTGGTGACCGGGGCGCTGGTGCGAGCCAAGCGCCGCGGGCCCGGGCTCAACTTCGATGTCGAACTCGACCCGCTCTTCCTGGTCGGCGAACCCGACAGCTTGGAGCGGGCGATCACCAACCTGCTGGACAACGCCGTGAAGTTCTCCCCGGCCGGCGGAACGATCACCGTGCGGCTCAAGGGCGACCGGCTGCGGATCTCGGATGAGGGTTCAGGCATCGCGGACGCCGACCTACCGCACGTCTTCGACCGGTTCTATCGCTCGGAGACTTCGCGGAACACCCCCGGTTCGGGGCTCGGGCTATCGATCGTCGCGCAGACCATCAAGGCGCACGGTGGCTGGGTGAAGGCCGGACGCTCGGAGTCCGGCGGCGCGGAGTTCACCATCCGCCTGCCCGGATCCAGCACCGCCGAGGAGGAAGCCGAGATCACCGACGGCGAGGGCACGATCCTGCTGCCGCGTCCGCTTTAGGCGGGACTCGCTGGTCGAGCCTGTCGAGACCCCCCGGTGTGAGGAAGTCGCGCTCGTTCCCGGAAGCGTTCTCAGCTACCGTCTGGCGTCTCTCCCAGCGGAATCCCGAGCAGCCGGGCAACGGCGTATTCGGCGTACTGTTCGGCCGCTTCCGCTGGAATGGGGTCGTAGAGCAGTTGTGAGGCCATGCCGTCGGCCAGGGCGAGGAAGGTGCGCGCGATCGCGTCCGCATCCAGTCGGGGATCGACATCACCCGCCAACTGCGCCTTGCGGGTGAGCGATGCAAGGTTCCTGCGCAGCACGTCATCGCTGGCCGCGATCGCGCGGGCGATCCGCGGATTGTGGTGCGCCAGATGGTCGAAAGCGATGGCTCGCAGCATGGTGTCCCGCCGGGCGGCGTCCAAGGGCTGCAGTGAGATCAGCAGATTGGTGAGCCAGCGGTGCATGGTAGGCCGGCCCGGGTCGACGAAGGCCGCGGTCGTGGCGGTGACGCGCATTCGGTGCATCATCGCGGCAAGTAACTCGTCCTTGTTCGGGAAAGCCTTTTGCACCGCGCCGAGCGACCAGCCCGATTCGCCGGCCACCGCCCGGAAACTGACCGCACCGAACCCATGATGTGCCAGCACCCGCAGACCAGCGTCGGCAACCTCGATCTGACGCGCAGTGAGTTCCATGAATCCTTCCAATTCAACTGAACACGCCGATCAGAACGCGTCCTCAGCGAAAACTCAGGAAGTTTCGCTGGTGTAGCCATTTCAGTAGTGTTCTCGCGCACCTAGAATACGTTTGTATTCCACGCGAGGGGAGCTCCAGACGAGGATACGCAGCGGTTATCGGGGGGTGCGCCGCTGAAGCATCGAAACCCTCCGGATTGGTTTCGACACAGTCGCGCCAACCCGGGGGGTTCGATCTGTTTCGAGCGACAATCCACGCCATCAGGGATACGGCCAGGGGTTGGCGAGACAGCCGTCCAAGTCACCGGCCTGGGGCATCATCACCGGGGCCGGCTTGGCCTTCTTCGGGCACTTCGCCGCGGTTTCGCCGAGCAGTTGCCCGACGCCGTGGTTCACCAGGTAGCTCTGCCATTCGGAGTCGCCGCTGAAGCTTTCGGGGGTCGATTGCCAACTGGCCGCATCGATCACCACTTCGCTGCCGACCACACAGGTGCCCGCTGGCTCCGGCTTGCAGATCTCCTTGGCGCTGCCGGACGCGGCCAAGGTGATCGTGAAGTCGGCGTCCTTGGCCTTCTTCACCAGATCGAAGCGGACGTCACCGCTGCCGGTCCAACTCCGCGGGTCGTTCAGGACGCCGGCGACCTGCTTGGCGACGCTGTTGGCCTTCAGCTTCAGGCTGGTCTCCACGCGGACGGAATAGCTGCGCAGCTCACCACTCGAATTCACCGCCGGCACCGCAACCGATGCGGTCGCGAACTTGCCCGACGACTTCACGTCCGGCTCCTTGGCGGACGGGCTGGGCTCGCCGCTCGCACTCCCGCTCGGCGTGCCGGACGTGGACGGCGTGGGCATAGGGGTGATCGAGATCGCCGGGAGCGGCGTGACCGAGGTGGTGGGGTTTCCGGCTCGGGTGGCCGGCGTGACCATCGCGTTCACCGTGCCGGCTGCCGCCAGCAGCAGCAACGCGGCGCCCCCCACGCTGACCCACACGCGCGTCCGGCTGGCCGCGAACGCCTGCCGCGCGCGTCCGGTCGCGTCTGCCAGGCTGCGCCGGAAGGCCTGCCAACGGCTGGTCGGCGGTACGGATGGGGTCACCCTTCCACCCTAGACAACCGTGCCGCCACACCGCTCACCGGCACGCTGGAGCTCTGATCTCGGCCGCCACCAGCGGTACGTCCATCACATTTACGCCGGCGAAACTGACACAAGCCAGGGAACCTTCGCCGGCTTGTGTCAGGTTCGCTGGCGCGAACTGCGTGATGGCGGGCGGTTCCGCGGACGCGACGCGGACGCCCGGCAAACGCTAGCCGCGACCCGCAACACAGCAGAACGCCGGCCACCCCTGGGGGCGACCGGCGTCCGGTGTTGCTGAACTCAGGCGGCGACGACGGCCACGCTGATGTGCGCGACGACACCAGCGGTCAGCTTGATGCCGACCGTGTGGTTGCCGACGGTCTTGATCGGCTTGGCGATCTCGACCGAGCGCTTGTCGATGGCCGGGCCACCAGCCTTCTTCACCGCGAGGGCGACATCGGCCGGGGTGACCGCACCGAACAGCTTGCCGGCGTCACCCGCGCGAGCCGGCAG
>JAKOQD010000043.1 GCA_029778515.1 Actinomycetes bacterium | reverse complement strand
CTAAGGCCGGACTTGCGATTTACATTCCGATTGCCATCGTTTCAAAAGTCAACTAGAATCCAGCCATAAGCACATCGAAAGCCGAGGCCATGGAGATCCTGTTCGACACCGCCAACTTGGACGCCATCGAGACGATGACGCCGATCTACCCGGTGGCGGGGGTGACCACAAACCCGACGATCATCAAGGCCGAGGGCAGGATCGACTTCTACCCGCATTTCCGCCGCATCCGCTCGATCATCGGACGCGAGCGCACCCTGCACGTGCAGGTGCTGGCCAGGGACGCGGACGGAATCATTGCGGACGCGCACCGCCTGCTCGACCAGATCGACGAGAACGTGTACGTCAAGATCCCGACCAACGAGCAGGGCATCAAGGCGATGACCGCGCTGAAGCGGGAGGGCGTCCGAGTGACCGCGACGGCGATCTACTCCAAGACCCAGGGCATCCTGGCGATCGCGGCCGGGGCGGACTACATCGCGCCCTACTTCAACCGCATGGAGAGCCTCGACATCGACACCAGTTCGACGATCAAGTCGCTGGCCAAGTTCATCGACCGGCAGGGTGCGGACTGCAAGATCATGGCCGCCAGCTTCAAGAACGTCGCCCAGGTGAGCGCGGCTTTCGAGGCCGGCGCACACGCGGTCACCGTGCACCCCACCCTGCTCCGCGCCGCCTTGGCCACCCCGGACGTGAACCAGGCCGTCGACGCCTTCGCCAGCGACTGGCTCGACACCTACGGGACAGACTCGCTGCCCTGATCGGTAGCGGACGGCCCAGCCACGAGACGGCGCCCGAGCCAGCCATGGCCCTCGACCGCCAGCACATAGGGCTAGCGCTCGACGCGGTCGGCTGGCCCTCGGCGAGCTAGGCCCCGCAGGCGATCCGGAAGTCAGGAGTTCAGCTCGACCTTGGCTCGACTCGCCTTGAAGCCGGATCCGGTGGCGGAGTTGTGGCAGCTCACGCCGGCCTTGGCCATCGTGCAGCTGAAGTCGCCGGCGACCAGGGTCTTGCCGTAGGGCAGGATCGCCAGGGTCTGGGTGGGGTCGACACTCCAGGGTGCCGACTCGCCGAAGGACTCGTCCCACCAGGCAACGGGAGACTCGTCCGGGTTTTCGGAATCGTAGAAGAACGGAAACGAATGCGGGTCGGTGCCGCACTCCCAGGCCGCGTTCGCGGTGCCCCAGATCTCCGGACCCATCACGCCGCCCTCACTGCCCTTGCAGACCGCGCGGCTGGGCTCGACCCCGGCGTCCCAATCCTGCCCGGTGCAGCCCGCGCCGACAGTGCTGATGAAGCAATGGAAGTTGCCGGTCGGCGAGGCGAAGTAATTGACCAGCATCTCCCCTTCTTGGCCATCTGCCGGCGCACCGAGCTTTGAGACGTCGCGCACTTTCCCGTCCGCACTTGTTGACGGACGCACCGCCGTAGCGCTGGGCGAGGAGCCGGCAGACTCACTCGGCGCCACCGAAGTGGACGCGGGGCCGGGCTGCGGCGAGGCGGCAACGATGCTTTGGGAACGACCCGGCAGCGTGGTCACGCCCCAGATCACCCCGACCGACAACACCACGGCCAGCAGGGCCACGCCGCCGGCCTGGACCATGCGGACGCGTCGGCCAACAGCCTTCGCCCGTCCAGCCAGACCGCCATCCGGAGCAGTTGCCGGGGTGTGCTCGTTCAGGGACGAGCGGATCAGATCGTCCAGATTGTTCATGATTCGACTCCTCCCAGGATTTCGCGAAGATTGGTGAGGGCGCGGGAGAGTTGGCTCTTCACCGTCCCCTGCGTGATGCCGAGTGCGTCGGCGATGGCGGCGAGGTCGTAATCCTCGAAATAGCGCAGCACGACCACCGCGCGTTGCCGCCGTCCGAGCCGGTCGAGGCCCCGCCAGATCAGGTCCCGGTCGGAAGTCACGTCCGCGTCCGACCTCGACCCCGTCACCTCGGGCAGGTGCTCAGTCGGCGATACCCGGGAGCCCCACCGGCGCCAGGCCGACACGTAGGCGCGCGCCATCGTGGTGCGCGCGTAGCCGACGACGTGCTCATGGTCAGCCATCCGATTCCAGGCCAGGTAGACCTTGACCAGCGTGGTCTGCAGCAAGTCGTCCGCGTCCGAGCCATTGCCGGTGAGCGCAAGGGCGTAGCGCCGAAGTCGCACTTGATGCGAGGCGACGAACGACTCGAAGTCGAGTTCGGGCGCCAACTCCAGGGTGGGAGACGGGGCGGTCATGTCCCTTGAACGCGGCGCCGCTGGCAAAGGTTGCATCACCGAACCCGATCCGCCTCGTGGATCAGAGTCGCGCGATCGTCGTGATGTCTTCGAGGAAGTCCTCGACGGTCTCCGCCGAAACCGTGGCTCGCGTTCCGGCCAGCGCCTCCAGATAGTCGGCGGTGGCCAACTCCTCACCGGCGGACGGGTCGTCGCCCGAGCGCAGCGCACGCGCCAACGCTTCCTGGGACGCCTTGCGCGCCGCGTATTCGATGTCGGCGGGCGTGAAACCCTCGCTCGCTGCGACCAGGGCCGCGCTGTCGATCTGGGCCAACACTCCGGCCGGGATGTAGCGCCGCCAGATCGCCGCCCTGGCCTCGGCGTCCGGCAGGCCGATCGGAATCACGTAGTCGAACCGGCCATGCCGCAGGAACGCGGCATCCAGCGCACGGACGAAGTTCGTCGCGCAGATCAGCAGCCGGCCCTGGTGCTCGCGGAAGTCGGCCACCAGCTTCAGCAACTCGTTGGTGACGCCCTGGGTCGGCGACGGCGGAATCCCGCCGCGACGGGACGCGATCTCCTCGACCTCGTCGATGAACACCACCGCGTGCTCCAGGTGTCCGATCACCTCGAACGTCGAGCGCAGCGCCGCGGCGAGCCCGCCGGGCGTGTCCGACAGGCGCGAGGGGAACAATTCCACGAACGGCCAGTCCAACCGGGACGCGACCGCCCGCGCAAACGTGGTCTTGCCGGTTCCGGGCGGCCCGAACAGCATCACCGCGCTCGGTGGCACCACCCCGAAGCGGTCGGCCAGATCAGGGTTGGCCAGCGGCGTGACCAGTCGCTCCTCCAGCAGTTGCTTCTCCTGCCGCATCCCGGAAACCCGCGTCCACAGGTTGCGCGGCAGGATGCGTCCGCCCACTTCGGCGAGCAGGTCGAGTTCGCGGCGCTGCACCGGCATCTGGCGTTCCAGGTAGCGCAGGTGGTTGCGCACTTCGAAGCCGTTGGCGGTAAGCCCGTCGAGCCGATCCGCGTCCTGAGGCACGATGATCGAGAGCTTGCCCAGGCCGAGCGGCGCCATCCGATGCTCCAGCTCATCGAGCAGGCCGGCCCCGACCTCGGCACCGGCGATGTCGTCGGTGAGTCCGAAGAACACGATCCAGCCTTGGGCGTGCGCGGCCCGTCCGACCGCAGCGCCGACCAACTGCTCCCCCTGAACAGCGACCACCGCGTGGTCCTCACGACAGGACGCGATGACCTCGGACAACGCGTACACCGGGCGCGAGCTGCGGTGCCCCGCGTCCTCGTACAGGCGCACGATGCCGTCCAGGTCGTCGTCGTGGAAGTCGCGGATGATCGTTCGGCTCATGGCCGGATTATCGCGGTGGCCGGCATGAGCGCGATAGCGCACATCTCGAATTCGCCGGCTGGCCCGGAAAGGTCAGCCCGCAAGCTCAAGTCGCGTGATCCGGGTGAGATCAACGCGCCTTCGGGTCTTCCAGAGATCATGGGCATCCTGCATGGCTAGCCAGCTTTCCGCGCTACGCCCCAGCACCTTCGACAGCCGGAGCGCCATTTCTGGACTGACTCGACTGGCGCCCGACAGCAACCTGGTCAGCGTCGAGGGCGAGACTTCCAGGCGAGCGGCGAGCTGGCGCGCGCTGACCCCGAACGGTGTCAGATACACCTCAGTAATGAACTCGCCGGGGTGTGGCGGGTTGTGCATCGGCTTGAGTTCGTCCATCAGTGGTAGTCCTCGTAATCCAAGACTTAGGCGTTCCCTTCCCGGAACTCGAACGTCAACCTCCAGTTTCCGTTCACTGTGATCGACCAGCGCCCGACCATGCGCCCCCTGAGGGGATTCAGTCGCCAGCCTGGAATGTCCAGGTCGTCCACCGTCTGCGCCGTATCCAGCGCCGCCCGTTGCACTCGCAACCGTTTGCCGTGTGCGGGCTGCACTCCCTGTGAGCATGTGGTGGCCGTCAGATGACTTAGCCGAAGCTAGGTCAGCTGGCGGGCGTGGGAAGGCTCAGCGCCAGCCGAGCCCCGGCGCGACCTGGGTGAGCAGGCTCTCCAGCACATGGGCGTTGTACTCGACACCCAACTGATTCGGGACGGTCAGCAACAGCGTGTCCGCGGCGGCGATCGCCGAATCCTCAGCCAACTCCTCGATCAGGCGATCGGGCTCGGCGGCATAGGAGCGACCGAACCGGGCCACACCGCCGTCGATGAAGCCGACCTGATCGGACTCGTCGCGTCCGCTACCGAAGTAGGCCCGGTCGCGATCGTCCACCAGCGGGAAGATGCTGCGACTCACCGAGACCCGCGGCGTCCAATCGTGCCCGGACGCGGCCCAGGTGTCGCGGAAGCGCTGGATCTGCTCGGCCTGGAGTTCGTGGAACGGCACCCCGGTGTCCTCGGTGAGCAGGGTGGAACTCATCAGATTCATCCCCTGCTGGGCGGTCCACTCGGCCGTGGCGCGGGAACCGGCACCCCACCAGACGCGCTGCCGCAGCCCTGGCGAGTGCGGCTCGATCCGCAGCAGTCCAGGCGGGTTCGGGAACATCGGACGCGGATTCGGCTGCGCGAACCCTTCGCCGCTGAGCACCTGCAGGAACACGTCCGCGTGCTGGCGGGCCATGTCGGCGTCCGTCTTGCCCTCGGGCGGGACGTAGCCGAAGTAGCGATAGCCCTCGATGACCTGCTCAGGCGATCCCCGGCTGATGCCGAGCTGGAGCCGTCCGCCGGCGATCAGGTCGGCCGCACCGGCGTCCTCAGCCAGATACAGCGGGTTCTCATAGCGCATGTCGATCACGCCGGTGCCGATCTCGATCCGGGACGTGCGCGCACCGATCGCGGCCAGCAGCGGGAACGGCGAACCAAGCTGCTGCGCGAAGTGATGGACGCGGAAGTAGGCACCATCCGCGCCCAGCTCCTCGGCGGCGACCGCCAGTTCGATCGACTGCAATAGGGCGTCCGCCGCGCTACGCACCGCCGAGTGCGGCGAATCCGTCCAGTG
>JAKOQD010000284.1 GCA_029778515.1 Actinomycetes bacterium | reverse complement strand
TGGCTGTCGGGCATGGACCGCACCTGGCCCTTCATCCTGACCTCACTGCTCCTGGTGGTCGGGGTCGTCGTGACCTCGCGGTTCTGGGTGACCACGCACAGCGAGCCGGTGACCGTCTGAGGCTGCGCAGGGGTTAGCTACGGATGCCATGGGTACAGAACCGGTGACCAACTACACCGAGGAGGACCACCATGGCCGACAAGGGCCTCGAAGACCTGTTCCACGACACCCTGCGCGACGTCTACTACGCCGAGCGGCACATCCTGAAGACACTGCCCAAGCTTGAAGCGTCCGCCACCCTGGACGAACTGAAGGCAGCCTTCAACAAGCACACCGCTGAGACCGAGGGCCAGATCCAGCGACTGGAGTCGGTGTTCGGCCTGATCGATCGCAAACCGTCGGCGAAGAAGTGCGACGGAATCGAGGGCATCCTCACCGAGGGCGACCACGTTCTCTCCGAGTACGAGGGCACCAGCGCATTGGACGCGGGGCTGATCTCGTCCGCGCAGGCCGTGGAGCACTACGAGATCACCCGGTACGGCACCCTGCGCCGCTGGGCGAAGATGCTCGCGTTGCCGGACGCCTACGACCTGTTGAGCGAGACTCTTGAGGAGGAGTCGCGCACCGACGAACTACTCACGAAGATCGCGGACGCGGAAGCCAACGCCAAGGCGAAGGCGGCCAAGGCCAAGTCCAAGTAGTAGGCGCAACCCACCAACCATTTCGACCAAGGAGCATGGATTGCAGGTCTGGCCCGGATCGCCCTACCCACTGGGCGCGACGTATGACGGCAGAGGAACCAACTTCGCGCTGTTCAGCGAAGTGGCCGACCGAGTGCAGCTCTGCCTCTTCGACGGCGACCGAACCGAGAGCCGGCTCGACCTCACCGAGGTGGACGCGCACGTCTGGCACGGCTACCTGCCCCAGGTGGACCCGGGCCAGCGGTACGGCTACCGCGTCCACGGTCCGCACGATCCGGCGAACGGGCTGCGCTGCAATCCGAACAAGCTGCTGCTCGACCCGTACGCCAAGGCCACGGACGGGCAGATCGAATGGCACCAGTCGTTGTTCGGCTACAACTTCGGCGACGAGAACTCGCGCAACGACGAGGACTCCGCCGAACGCATGATGCTGGGTGTGGTGGTCAACCCGTTCTTCGACTGGACCGGCGACCGCCGGCTCAACGTGCCCTACAACGAGAGCATCATCTACGAGGCGCACGTGAAGGGACTCACCGCGCTGCACCCCGACGTGCCCGAGGCCGAGCGCGGCACCTACGCCGGCCTGGTGCAGCCGGCCGTGCTCAAGCACCTGCAATCGCTCTGGGTGACCGCGGTCGAACTGATGCCCGTCCACCAGTTCGTGCACGACGCCACCCTGGTGGAGAAGGGGCTGCGCAACTACTGGGGCTACAACACCCTCGGCTTCTTCGCGCCGCACGCCGAATACTCGGCCATCAGGGACGGCGGCGGCCAGGTGCAGGAGTTCAAGGGGATGGTCAAGACCCTGCACGAAGCCGGCATCGAGGTGATCCTCGACGTGGTCTACAACCACACCGCGGAGGGCAACCATCTCGGCCCGACGCTGAGCTTCCGCGGCATCGACAACCCGGCCTACTACCGGCTGGTGGACGACCGGCGGCAGTACTACCTCGACTACACCGGCACCGGCAACTCCCTCAACGTCGGCAACCCGCATTCGCTGCAGCTGATCATGGACTCGCTGCGCTACTGGGTGCTGGAGATGCACGTGGACGGTTTCCGCTTCGACCTGGCCGCGGCGCTGGCCCGGGAGTTCTACGACGTGGACCGGCTGGCCACCTTCTTTGAACTCGTGCAGCAAGATCCGGTGATCAGCCAGGTGAAGCTGATCGCCGAGCCGTGGGACGTCGGCCCCGGCGGCTACCAGGTCGGCAACTTCCCGCCGCTGTGGACGGAGTGGAACGGCAAGTTCCGCGATTCCGTCCGCGACTTCTGGCGGGGCGAGCCGAACCTGGGCGAGTTCGCCGCCCGGATCGCCGGCTCCGCCGACCTCTACGAGCAATCCGGACGCCGCCCGTTCGCGAGCATCAACTTCGTCACCGCTCACGACGGCTTCACGCTGCGCGACCTGGTGTCGTACAACGACAAGCACAACGAGGTGAACGGCGAGGACAACCGCGACGGCGAGAGCTTCAATCGCTCCTGGAACCACGGGGTGGAAGGTGCCACGGACGATCCCGAGGTGCTGGCCGAGCGCGCGCGGGCGCAGCGCAACTTCCTGAGCACGCTGCTGTTGAGCCAGGGCGTGCCGATGCTGCTGCACGGCGACGAGAGCGGCCGCACCCAGAACGGGGTGAACAACACCTATGCCCAGGATTCCGACATCTCCTGGGTGCATTGGGACGCGTTGGACGCGCCGTTGATGGAGTTCACCGCGACGATCGCGAAGCTGCGGGCCGAGCACCCCACCTTCCGGCGCAAGCGCTTCTTCACCGGACGAGCAAGTCACGTCGGCGAGGAGCAGCGGCTGAACGACATCGTGTGGCTGCACCCTGACGGCCGTCCGATGGCGGATGCGGACTGGACCGCCGACGGCGCCCGGGTGATCGGCATGTTCCTGAACGGCGATGCGATCGCCGGCAAGGACGGTACCGGCAACGCGATCGTCGACGACAGCTTCCTGCTGTACTTCAACGGCGGTGCCGACGATGTCGAATTGACCCTGCCGCCCGCCGAGTACGCGCCGGAGTGGGACGTCGCGATCGATACCGCAGCGGACGGTCCCGAGGCCGCACCCCTGGCGGCCGGCGCCGCCCGCACCCTCGCGGGCAGCAGCGCCCTGGTGCTGATCGAGCACGCCAACTACGACGCCGAACCGGAGATGTCCGCCGCCGCGTCCGTAGCCGCGATGATCAAGATCGAGGACGAGGAGACAAACGGTGGTTGATCCCGAACGGTGGCTAAGCTTGACGAAGCCTGAGCCGAAACGGTGGCTGAGCTTGACGAAGCCTGAGCCGAAACGGTGGCTGAGCTTGACGAAGCCCCCGCTGGTCGAGCCTGCCGAAGCCTGAACCCCAACGGTGGCTGAGCTTGACGAAGCCCCCGCTGGTCGAGCCTGCCGAGCCCCAGCTGACTCGACCCTTGAGCTAGCCTTGCGCGGTGACCGATGCCCGCGGCGTGGAGCGGCTCTACTTGCTGCTGACGCTGCTCACCACCTTGGCTGCGTCCTTCATCTGGGGCGTCAACACGCTCTTCCTGCTGGACGCCGGCCTGAGCAACACCGAAGCCTTCCTGGCGAACGCGTTCTACACCCTCGGCATGGTGTTGTTCGAGGTGCCGACCGGGGTGGTGGCCGACACTCGCGGGCGTCGCTTCTCATTCCTGCTCGGCACGGGCACGCTGCTCGCGTCCACCCTGTTGTACCTGTGGATGTGGGATCTCCGGGCACCGATGTGGGGCTGGGCGATCTCCTCAGTGCTGATCGGGCTGGGATTCACGTTCTTCTCTGGCGCCACTGAGGCTTGGCTCGTGGACGCCCTTGCCGCGACCGGTTTCAAGGGCAGTCTCGATGCGGTCTTCGGCCGCGCCCAGGTGGTTGCGGGCGGCGCCATGCTCACCGGCTCGGTGCTGGGTGGGGTGATCGCCCAGTTCACCGATCTGGGCATGCCGTACCTGGTTCGGGCGGGCGTGCTCGCGCTCACTTTCGCAGTGGGCTGGTGGGCGATGCGCGACCTCGGGTTCACTCGCCAGGCCCATGCCAGCCCGGTGGCCGCGGTGCGGCACGTGTTGGCTGGTGCGGTGGCGGGTGGCCTGCGTAACCGTCCGGTGCGGTGGGTGATGCTGGCCGCGCCTTTCACCGCCGGAACCGGCGTCTATGTCTTCTACGCGCTCCAGCCGCACCTGCTGCAGTTGTACGGCGACCCGAATGCGTACGGGGTCGCCGGGCTGGCCGCCGCACTGTCCGCCGGTGCGCAGATCGTCGGTGGGCTGCTCGCACCGCGGCTGCGGCGACTGTTCCGGCTGCGCACCAGCGTCCTGATGGTCGGCGGTCTGCTCGGGGTGGTGCTGCTGGGGTTGCTCGGTCTGGTCAGCAATTTCGTGGTCGCGCTCGCGCTGGTGGCGATCTGGTCGATGGCCGGAGCCGCGGTGGCGCCGCTGCGCCAATCGTTCGTAAACGGCGCGATTCCGTCCGCCCAGCGGGCGACCGTGCTGTCGTTCGACTCGCTGCTGGGCTCGGCCGGCGGTGTCGTCGCGCAGCCGGCACTGGGCCGGGTGGCGGACGCGGCGGGCTACCCCGCATCCTTTCTGGCCAGCGCCGGCGTCCAAGCGCTGGCACTGCCGTTCATTCTGCTCGCCCGGCGCGAGCGGGCTGCGTCCGACCCGATCGTGGCTGTCGATCGCTGATCAGACGGACGCGTGGGGAGACGCTGATCAACGATCCCTGAGCTTGCCGAAGGGTCGTCCATCCGCGCGTTGACTACGGGCTTCGTCAGGCTCAGCCACCGTTGGACCACCTCAGCCACCGTTGGAGAACGTTGATCAGCGGTTCCTCAGGGCCGCCAGCGGACGGCCCCGTCCGCGCAGTAGCTGGTGCGCACCGCGTCCCCAGCCAAGCAGGCGGCGTCGACGAGCGGTCGGACGCCCACCGGCTCGGTCAGGGTGACGGCAACCGCTACTTCATCGTTGCCCGGGCAGGTGTAGGTGCCGGCGGGGTTCGGGACCGCGTCGACGCGGATCACAATGTCCTCCGCGCTCACCGAGACCACGGGTTCCATCAGCTCCCCGGTCTTGCCACCGGAACACTCCAGCCGGGTCACCAGCAGTGACAGGCTCACCGAGTCGGCGCTCACCTCGGCGGGATCCGCGAGTCGCCAGGTCGCCGTCACCCCCTGCGCAGGCGGTACGACGGCGCTCACTTCCGGGATCGGCGGGTTGCTGTCCGGCAGTAGCTTGCGCACGTCCGCGGAGACGAGCGGACGGATCGCGTGGTAGACCCGGTCATAGAAAGACTGCCCCGTATCGTCGATGCGCCACCAGCTGTCGTCGCGCTCGAAGTGGAACGTGTCCGGCAGGATCCGCAGCGTCGGACGCGAGTCGTCCGCCGGTGTCACCACCAGGCCGCGGAAGCCGAGGACCGCATCCGGGGCAGCCCCGGCGTGCACCTCGCCTGCGCTCTCGTGGTCGGCGAGCATCAGGTAGAGCTCTTCGGCGACCGCAGCGTCGAGGGTCACCACCGGATTCTCCCGACCCGAGAAGACGTCGATCATCACCTTGGTCTCGGCTGCTGCCGGAGTGGCCGGGACGACGCCCCAGCCGGCGCGAAGGGACCACGCCGTCAGCGCGAGGCCGGCGACCGTCAGCAGGCACACCGCGATGACGAGGACGCGCGTGCGGTCACTCCACGGTGCCCGCGGTCGCTGTGCAGCGCCCCTTGTCGCTCCCATCGCAGCCTCCTTCGGCCGGCTCGACGTGCATACTCACACTACGCACACGCCCCGGACGCGCGGGTCCGTTGCAGCCATGGTTGATCAGCCGAAGTCAGGCTCGTCGACGGCGCGAACCCAGTCGGCGACGAAGTCGAAGCTGTCCTGCTTCGTTGCGTGATAGCGAAAGTCGACCGCCTGGCCTTGGGCGAGCGAGCGGAAGCCGTCCGCGTCGATCACCGAGAAGTGGGCCCAGGCGTCCCGTCCCGGCGGCAGCGCTTCACTGCTGATCACGCCCCAGCCCTTCTCATCCCGCCAGAACTTGACCACGCCGCGGGCTGAGTGGATCACTGCTTCGCTCATGTACATGCACCCTAGCCTCCGGGCAGATCAGCCGACTTCCGGGGCGAAACACCTGCGTCCGGGTCGAACGGAGTTACCGTGGTGACATGGCTCAACACCCCAGGATCTACCCAACCGGCGCCGCACTGCTGAGTTTGTCGCTGCTGCTCGCCTGCATGCCCGCATCTGTGGCGGCTGCGACGACAGCGCTTCCGTCCGTCGCCGGCAAGTGTCCAGGCGAGGCCGCTCGCGACATCGGCGACATCGACGGCGACGGTGTGGCCGATCCGGTCGTGGAAACCTTCGGACCGACGGGCGGCGGTCCGTCCTACCTGGACGTGCACAACTCGACCGCCCCCGAGCAGGTGATCGGCGGCGCGGACGTGGGCATTCCAGCGGTCGCGTCGCTGGGCGGCACGACGCTGGTGGTGGACGTGAACCGGGACGGCTGCGCGGACGTGGTGACCAACGGCAATGACGGCATCTACTTGATTCCGGGGTCGGGGGCAGGGCTGGTGCCGAGCGCAGCCGTCCGCTTGGCCAGGCCCGAGGGTGAGGATGACTGGGGCTCGTCCTTCGCGGTGATGAAGGATCTCCGGCTGCTCGTGGTCGGAGCGCCAGGCTCCACAGCTTCACCGCATGGCGGCGGGGCTGTGTACCTCTATCCACTGACCAACGACGGTACGCCCGGTACGGCGGCCATCCTGCACCAGGACAGCCCAGGCATCCCGGGCAACAGTGAAAAGGGCGACGCATTCGGCTCGACGATCGCTGTGGACGGGAAGCTCCTGGTGATCGGTGCGCCCGGTGAGTCGGACCGCAAGAAGCGCTCGGGTGCGGTCACCTTGCTGAAGTTCACCGGGGTCGGTCTGGCCTTCAACGCGGTGCGCTGGACGCAGGACAGCTCCGGTTTCGAAACCCGCGCCGCGAGCGATGAGCAGATGGGCGACCAACTGAGCGTGCGCGCGAACTACATCGCGATCGGTGTCCCCGAGGAGCGGTTCGGTAGCGGTTACGCGGTCGGCATCGTGCATGTGGTTGCGCTGGCCAACAGCCAGAAGCCGAAGGTGAAGAAGGTCTACAACTTCCACCAGAACAGCCCCGGGATTCCGGGCAAGAACGAGAACACCGACCGCTGGGGCAGCGCGGTGGCCCTGGCAGCCAACGTTGGTTGCACGCCGATGAGCGTCGTGATCGGTGCGCAGGGCGACAAGGTCGGCAAGACGCCTTCAGGTGCGGTGACCGTGGTCGGCCTGGGCAAGCGGTGCGCGTCGCGCTGGCTGCCGAAGGCGACCTTCGGGTTGTCCTTCCGCTACTTCGGACGCGAGATCGTCACCTTGAGTTCGGCAGCCGGCGGGAAGGCCCCGGACGTGGTGCTGGTGGGCGACGCGTTCTCCCGGGCGATTGGCGACGACGTCTTCGAGACCGGACAGGTCGTTGCGGTGACCACCACTGGCAAGGGCAAATGGAAGGCTGCCGCCGTGCCACCGCGGGACGGCTACCACGCGTTCAGCAACTACGGGCGGGGTCTGGGGCTGGCCAACCACGGCTGAGCCGGCCCAGGGCGGGTCGCGTAACCCCGAGCGCGTGCGGGCTTACGCGACATGCCCTAGCGCTCAGGCGTCGGTGTCCACCATCACCAGGCTCATGTGGCAGGGCGCGTCCGCGATCAGCGAATGTCGCGCGCCCGGAGCGAGGTAGAGGACATCGCCCGCGACCATGGCGTGCTCGGTGTCCTCGCGCCCGCAGCCGGTAGTCGCCGGTGTGCGCGTGACCTTCGGCCGTTAGCCGTGGCCCGCGTCGGACGACCGCGTCCGGCCCGGCCACCGCGATCAGCACTGGCTTGGCGTCCTCGGTGAGCTGGCGCACCCACGGCAGGGCGGACGCGTACCCGAAGCGGACCCGCAGATCCTCGTGCACCTCGACCTCACCGTGCAGGCAGCGCAGCCGGCGGACCAGATCGGAGCGGCCGCCGCCGTGCGGCATGAAGTCGGTGACCTCCAGCTCGCCGGTAGCCGTCCGCCAGGTCGTGACCAGCACAAAGGTGCGGTCCAGGTAGCGCCGGGACGCGGCTGCGTCCGGATCAGTGGGGGCGACCAGCCAGCGGCCGTGATCGGGGTCACCGAGGAGCGCGCCGAAGGTCGAAGCCGAGTCGTAGCGCGGCAGGCACAGCCAGTCGACGCTGCCGTCGCGCGAGATCAGCGCGCCGGTGCGGCAGTCGCTGACCAGCGCGTAGTCCTCGATCTGCCGGCTCACCCTGGGCAGTTACCCCAAGGTGCCGGCTCGGCTACTCGGACGTGCGTGGCGTGAGCCGCCAACGCAACGGCAGTTCGTCGCCGGCGCGGTTGAGGGCCGCGTCCACCTGGGCGCCGACGCGGGCATCGCTGACCAGGGACTTGAGCGTGGACAGCGGCACCGGGAAGTTCCCGCTCGGCTGCGCGCGGAGGCTGGCGTGCTCAACCACCACCCAGTGGTTGCCGTCCGGCAGCGGCCGGGCCAGGACGATCCGGACGGGATAGTCGGTGGGCACATCCAGCTGGCGGGCGACGATCAGGTCGCCCTGCTGTTCGCAGGCGTCCAGATACGGGCATTGGATGGGCTCGGTGTTGATGGCCAGGCTCACCCGCTCGGTGTCCGCGCCGAGATACACCGTGCCGCGGACGAGGTTCGTGGCGCTTTCGTCGCCCGCGCAACTGGCGTCCACCTGGCTAGCGACCACTGCGGCCAGTGCCTGCGGGGTCGCCGGCTGGCTGGAGTCGTCCGGTTCAGGGAGGGCAATCGGAGCCTGTAGCGACGCGTCCCCGCAGCCCAGGTCGTCGGTGTCCCGCCAGCGCGGGTTGGCTGCGGCCTTGTTGAGCAGATTCCCATCAACGGTAGGTGCGATCCGGGGGTCTGCGGCGAGCGCGATCGCGGCCTCCAGCAACTCGCCTTCGAAGTAGGCCGCCGAGGCCTCGACCTGCACGAACCCAGGGTCGCGCCTGGCGATGACCTCGTCAGGATCGCTTCGCACTTGGACGCCGTCCCGCTCGGTACACGTCGCGCCAGTGCAATCGGCGCCGGCATACGGCATCGGCGAATAGCTGACCGTGAGCCAGCCGGCCGGTTGTCCTGGGGTCGCGCGGTAGTAGGCGGTAGCACTGAGTCCGTCCACCCATTCGGTGGGACGAACCGCCACGACCGGCCCGGACTGCCCGGTCACCGCGGCCGCGCTTCCCAAGTGTTCCTCGGCCAGCAGGGCCAGCAGTTGCGGGGTGATCCCACCACGTGGCGGCGCGGTTGCGGGGGTGGTCGGAGCCACAGCCGAGCAGCCACCCAGGGCGAACATCGCCACGAACACCGCGCACCACTTGCGCACGCATACCTCCGTCCAGCACCGCGAAAGCTCAGCTTATGCAGCTTTGCCGCAGACCAGGCTGAGACGAACGTAACCTAGGCGGGAGCTGCGGGGTAACAGCAGTGCATGACCAGGCGTCGGGTGGAACCAGCGAATGAATCTCCGCGCGTGGTGCTGATCACCGGCGCCAGCAGCGGGATCGGCCGAGCGGTCGCTCAGCAGCTGGCCGGACGCGGCTACCGGCTGGTGCTCTGCTCTCGCTCGGATGTGGCCCTGGCTGCGGTGGCGGACGAATGCCGACAGCTCGGCGCTTCCGATGCGACCGTCCTGGTGGTGCCTACCGATGTCCGGGACGCGGCTGCGGTCGACCGGCTGTTCGAAGCGGCGGTCGACCGATTCGGACGCGTGGACGCTGCCTGAGCTTTTCGATCTGCTCGTAGGACCCCTCTATTCCGCGCTGGCACAGGGCCGTCGAGCCGACATCCCGACGACTGCGGGGAATGTGATGCAGGCGGTTCCCGCGGGCGCGGCGGTCAGTGGTGGGTACGGACGCTTTGGAAGCCAACCAGAGGAAGGAAGCTCGATGACCGGAAGCTCCGAAGCTGGGCATCGGAAAGACCCAGGCCCAACAATCTCGCGTCGGGTGGCCGCTCCGGCGGACGCGGTCTGGTCGGTGTTGGCGGACGGCTGGTCGTACGCCAACTGGGTGGTGGGCGCGGCGCGCGTCCGCGATGTCGATTCGGGCTGGCCGGCGAAGGGCACCCGGGTGCACCACTCGTTCGGACTGTGGCCGCTGCTCATCCAGGACTTCACCCGAGTCGAGAGCGTGACGCCGCAACGCGAGCTGGTGCTGACCGCCCGCGGCTGGCCGGTGGGCGAGGCACACGTGCACATCAGCGTCCGTCCGGACGGCGCCGAAGCCAGCGAGGTGACCATCACCGAGGACGCGGTATCCGGGCCCGGCAAGCTGATCCCGCCGCCGATCCGGCACCTGCTGCTCGGCCCCCGGAATCGGGAGACGCTGCACCGCCTCGCTCTGCTCGCCGAGGGTCACTTCCGCCGCGACTAGCTGAGCGTTCGCCCGTTGACGAGATCCCGGCCTGCGCCGGGATGACGGAGAGCTCCGTTGCGCGACTTCGCCATCCCGGCCCGCCTTTATCGCCCCGGC
>JAKOQD010000283.1 GCA_029778515.1 Actinomycetes bacterium | reverse complement strand
CGATCAGCCCGTTGAGCGAGGCACCGCCGACGGAGAACTTCACGAACTGAGTCGCCGGCACGCGGTTGGCGTCCTGCACGGCATACCGCAGCAGGAACAAGTCACCCCGGCGGTGGTCCTGCTCAAGCAGGATTTCCACCCCGAGCATCTCGGCATGGGCTGCCACCCGGCCGATCCGGCCGCCCTCGACGCTGGGGCTCACCAGTCTGGCGTCGGCACCGGGCTCACCGACGGCGACAAAGGCGAAACGGTTGGTGGGGTGCACGACCCGCAGCACGAGTTGGGTCTCGACGCGTTCGATGCACCCCTGCTCGGTCACCCACAACCGGGTGATGGCCTGGCGCATCCGGACGTTGTCCATCAGCCGCTCGCCGTTGATCGCCTGCAGCACGGTCTGCATCGGCTCGGCATCCTCGGACATCACCACGGGCAGTTGGCTGGGCGGCCGTCCGAGGGTGTCGGTCAGCAGCCCGGGCGACACCTCGAGCACCTCTTCCAGGGCCGCGACCGCTCGCAGCGACGCGGCTCCGCGCGGAGTGCGGTGGCCGTTCTGCCAAAAACTCAGCGTGCTGCGCCCGACGCTGATGCCGCGCTCGGCCAGCCGCGCCTGCACCCGGTCCAGCGTGAGATCACGCTCGGTCAGCGCGTGCCGTAACGCCTGCGCGAAGGCGATCCCGTCCGGCTCGCTCATGTGTGGCCCCCCTGACCTCTCGGTACGGTGCCCCCGACCTACTCACTCTACGGCGGCGCGCACCATGGCGGGCAGGGCGCCTGCTGCAGTCGCCCGCAGGCTGACGGTCGCAGCCTCGGTCAGCAGCGTCTCGCGTGGGTCCACTTCCACGATCGGTATGCCGTTCGCGCCGGCCAGGTGCGGGAGGCTCGCTGCAGGCTGGACGATCCCCGACGTGCCGACCACGACGACGAGGTCAGCGTCCCGGCATACCTCGATGGCTTGGTCGAATTCCCTTGCCGGAAGCGGCTCTTCGAACCACACCACCCCCGGACGGATATCGCCGGCGGCGCAGTGG
>JAKOQD010000282.1 GCA_029778515.1 Actinomycetes bacterium | reverse complement strand
GTCGAAACTATCAGTCTCCAGCCCTCCGTTTCGGCGATGGGCGCCAAGACTGCGATGGTCGAGACTGTGCGCCGGCCGCGTCCGCGAGGTGCCTATGCTCGTCGGTATGCGCTTGATCCTCGTCCGCCACGGCCGTACCAGTTCCAACGTCGGTTTCCTGCTCGACACGGGCGAGCCTGGCGCCGACCTGGACGAGTTCGGCCACGGCCAGGCGCGGACGCTGGTTGAACGTCTCGCCGAGCACCCGATCGAGGCCATTTACGCGTCCACCCTGGTGCGGACGCAGCAGACTGCTGCGCCGCTGGCCACCGCGCTGGGTCTCGACGTCGAAGTCCTGCCCGGGCTGCGAGAGATCTCGGCCGGTGACGACGAGCTGGCCGCGGACGCCACCCGCTACATCGGGACGCTGATGCGCTGGCACGCCGGTGAAGTGCACGCCCGGATTCCCGGCGGCGAAACCGCGATGGAGTTCATGGAGCGCTTCGACGAGGCCATCGCCGTAGTGGCGTCCCGGACGCACGACGTCGCGATGGTGGTCAGCCACGGCGCGGCTCTGCGGGTTTGGTCGTCGGCTCGCGTCCGCGGATTCGTGGACGAACTCGGGTCGGGACACCTGGACAACACCGGTGTGATCGTGGTGGACGGCTCCGCGGACGAGGGCTGGCAACTGGTCAGCCTCGCCGGCGTCATGAACTGGCGGTCGGCCGACGACCTCGTCGAGGACTGATCTTTCCGGCTCGCCGTTTCCGCTCAGCGGAAGATGACCGTCCGATCCCCGTCCAGCAGGACGCGGTGCTCGGCGAACAGCTTGACGGCCTCGGTCAGCGTCCGGCTCTCCTGCTCCTGGCCCATTGCGACGAGCTGGGGCACATCCATGGTGTGGTCCACGCGGCGGACGTTCTGCTCGATGATCGGGCCCTCGTCGAGGTCGGACGTGACGAAGTGGGCGGTCGCGCCGATCAGCTTCACCCCGCGCGAATGCGCTTGCCGGTACGGGTTTGCGCCCTTGAAGCCGGGCAGGAACGAGTGATGGATGTTGATCGCCCGTCCGGCCAGCTCGGCGCACAGCTCGGGCGACAGGATCTGCATGTAGCGGGCCAGTACGACCAGTTCGATGTCGTGCTCGGCGACCACGTCGAGGATGTGCCTCTCGACCGCGGCCTTACTCCCGGCGTTCACCTGGTGCGCCTCGAACGGCACCCCGTAGAACTTGGCCAGATCGCCCAGATCAGGGTGGTTGGCGATGATCAGCGGCATGGTGATCGGCAGGTAGCCCGAGCGCTGCCGGAACAGCAGGTCGTTGAGGCAGTGCCCCGCCTTGCTGGCCAGCACCAGGGTGCGGCGGCGGCGTCCGACGTAGTCAAGCACCCATTTCGCGTCCAACTCTGCGGCGATGCTGGCGAAGTTGTGTTCGAACTCGGATCGGTCGAAGCCCGATTGAACCTGCACCCGCATGAAGAAGTGGCCCGACTCGGTGGACGTGAACTGCTGCAACTCGGTGATGTTGCCGTGCGCGCCGACGATCGCTCCGGTGACGCGGTGCACGATGCCGGGACGGTCGGCGCAGGTGAGGGTGAGCAGCCAGTGGGTGGAGTCGATCACGGCTGAAAGGTTAGCGGCTGGCCAACGCCGGTCCGCTCGCGCGTTCGCCCAGGGCGCGGGACGCGTCCGCGCAGTCGGCTCACCGGAAGCCCGGCTGAGGTATCTTCTGGACCCAGGATCAGCGATGCAGAAAGGCTCGAGGATGGCGAAGATCAAGGTCGTCGGCACGGTTGTCGAACTGGACGGGGACGAGATGACCCGGATCATCTGGCAGTTCATCAAGGACCGCCTGATCCACCCCTACCT
>JAKOQD010000281.1 GCA_029778515.1 Actinomycetes bacterium | reverse complement strand
CTCGCGACGGTTTCGATCACCGCGCGGACGAACGTGCCCAGCTGCTGCCGCCGGGTGCGTCCGCAGACTTCGGCGATCTCGGCAGGTAAATCTGCGAGATCGACGATACCGGCGCCGGCGGCGTCCTCCAGATCGTGGGCGCAGTAGGCGATCCGGTCGGCCCAACTGACGATCTCGCCCTCCACCGTGGCGGGCACCGGACGTGACCAGGAGTGGTTGCGGATGCCGTCCAGGGTCTGGGCGCACAGGTTCAGGCCGGCAAGGACCACGTCAGCACCCCACGGGCCGTGGTCGTAGCCCTCGGGCAGGAACGCGTCGAAGGCGTCCTCACTGGCGTGGCCACCAGGCCCGTGGCCGCAGTCATGGCCGAGCGCGATCGCCTCGGCAAGGCTCACGTTCGCACCCACTCCCCTGGCAATCGAAGTGGCCACCTGCGCCACTTCGAGCGCGTGCGTGAGCCGCGTCCGCTGGTGGTCGGTCGGAAAGACCACCACCTGGGTCTTGCCGGCCAGACGTCGGAAAGCGGTGGAATGCACGATGCGGTCGCGGTCCCGCTCGAAGCAGGTGCGCTCGGCGTCCGGCTCCTCAGAACGGGCACGCTCCCCTGCCCCGAGAGCGTAAGCCGACCCCGGCGTGAGGTGTACGGCCTCCCACGCCTCCCGTTGTTCGCGCAGCACGGGTTCCCTCAGTTCGAGGGAGGGCCCCGACGTTGCGTGGGCGCGAACGAATCGCTCGCCGGGATGCCCGGCCATGGTCTCGGCCCAGGCCACGGCTCGCGGCTGCAGTTCAGGCATGTCGACCATCTTCGCAGCCGGTCCCCCAGTCGCGTCGACATAGCGGTTCGGCTGGGCTGGAAGCCGGGCCTTCAGCGCTAGTCTTTGGCCATGTCACAGACTGAAGGTACCCAGCCGCCCAACCCCGGCCCTGGGGACCAGTATTCACAAACCGGACAGCCGGCGCCGACGCCGTACGCACCGGGCCAGTACCCGCCCGCACAGTACCCATCAGCCCAGTACCCATCAGCTCAGTACCCGCCGGTGCAGTACCCGCAGGGCGCCTACCCGCAGTCGCAACCTGCGCCGGGCCCGTACACCGGTCCGTACGCGCAGACGGGCCAGCCGGCTCAGCAGTACCCGAGTGCCTATGGCCAGCAGCCTTACGGCGCTTACGGCCAGCCCTATCCGACCACGAGCTACCCCGGTGCGCCGGTCAAGGCCAAGAAGAGCCCGGTTCTTGGCATCGTCGCTCTCGCGGTGGTGGCGATGAGCCTGATCGTCGGCATCTTCGCGTTGCAGCCGGTCATGGCGGTCATGGCGAGCGTCATCGCCCAGAGCGGACTCGAGACCGTCGACCAGGACTACCTCGCCGAGGTGCTGGTCGCCAACGCGGCGGGCCCGGCCATGATCCTCAACATCGTGTCCCTGGTCGGATTCGCCGGTTTCGTGACCGGCATCGTCGCCATCGTGGTCAACCGCGGACGCCTCTGGGGCGTCCTCGCGACCGTGCTCGGCATCCTGGCCCCGATCGTGCTACTTGCGGTCATGTTGATGGCGCTGATGCCGTACGCCGGCGCCTGAACTCCAGCCGGTCGCGGCGGGCCCGCGCCACCTTCTGTGGTGGTGACGGGCCCGTCGTGGTTTCCGCGCGCACCAAAGGCTGGACATAACGCCGACCCTTTCGGTCGGCGTCTGCGCGCTGGTGGCGGCCGCGAAGGAGTGGCTCGGCTAGCAGTCGAGCGGGTCAGCCGCCGGAGGCGTCCGATTCGGCGTCGGCGATGTCGGCGTCACCCAGCTCGCAGGAATCCAGCCAGCCATAGGGCATGGTGACCTTATCCCGCGGTGTGCCCTGGCGTCCGCGGGGCGCGCCGAGCTCGGCTTCGGGGAACGGCACCGACGGATCTAGCTGGCCCAGCCGATCGTCCAGCTCGGCCAGCGACGAAACCATCGCCAGGCCGCGCCGGATCTCGCCACCGACCGGGAAGCCCTTGAAGTACCACGCCATGTGCTTGCGCAGGTCGGTGAGGCCGTGCTTCTCGCCGTACAGCTCAGCCAGCAGTTCAGCGTGCCGGCGCACCATCGCAGCAACCTCGCCGAGGCTGGGCAGGGTGCGCCGATCCCGTCCGGCGAAGGCGTCGGCCAGGTCGCGGAACAGCCACGGACGCCCCAGGCAGCCGCGTCCGATCACCACCCCGGCGCAGCCGGTCTGGGCGACCATCGCCAACGCGTCCGAGGCCTCCCAGATGTCGCCGTTGCCGAGCACCGGAAGGTCCACCGCCTCGACCAGGGTGTGAATGGTCTCCCAAGCCGCCTCGCCGGAGTAGGCCTGCTGCACCGTCCGCGCGTGCAGGGCGATCGCCGCGCAGCCGGCGTCCTGGGCGATCCGGCCGGCGTCGAGATAGGTGAGGTGGTCGGCGTCGATGCCGAGCCGGGTCTTCATGGTGACTGGGACGCCGTAGCGGTCGGCGGCCCGCACCGTGGCGCGCAGGATCGCGGCCAACCGGTCGCGCTTCCAGGGCAGCACTCCCCCGCCGCCGCGCCGGGTCACCTTCGGGACCGGGCAGCCGAAGTTGAGGTCGACATGACTCACGCCGAACTCGGCGCACAGGATCTCGGTGGCCTTGGCCAGCACCGGCGGGTCGACGCCGTACAGCTGCACCGAACGGACGGTCTCCCCGGCGTCGAAGCGCAGCATGTCGAAGGTCTTGGGAATGCGCTCGACAATCCCGCGGGAGGTGATCATCTCGCATACGTACAGCCCGGCACCCTGCTCGCGGCACAGCTGCCGGTAGGCGGCGTTGGTGATGCCGGCCATCGGCGCGAGCACGACCGGGGTCGGCACTTCGACCGTGCCGCCGGACGGCGCCGCCAGGCGCAGCGTTTCCGCCATGCTCACCTCCGATGTCGCCATATCGCTGTTCGATGTCTCTCGAGCCCCAGTTCCGGGACCATGCGCCGATCCAGTCACGAAATCGCGACATCACCGCCCGAACAGCCTACCCAGACCCTTGCGCGCGAGCCGCCAAGCGTGTGAGCTAGGCGGCAGCGTCGGGAAGCGCGAAGTCTCGACGAGTGGTGAGGAACGGACCACGAGGAGAAGTGCCATGAGCATCGTGCACGGCCAGGTAACCTCAGCGCTCGCGCTGGTGCCGCGGGTGGAGTTCCTGCCGCCCGATCAGCGGACGCGGGCAGCAGCCGACGAACCACTGCCGATCGGTCACGGCGCCACCAACTCCCAACCGTGGACCGTGCAATTCATGCTCGAGTTGCTGCATGTGCCCGAGGGTGCCCGCGTGCTGGACGTCGGGAGCGGCTCCGGGTGGACCACCGCCCTGCTCGCCCAGCTCGCCGGGCCCAGAGGCTCAGTACTGGGGCTGGAAGTCGTCCCCGAGTTGGTCGAGTTCGGGCGCGCGAACCTGGCCCGGTTCGATCTGGGCTGGGCACGGATCGAGCCGGCCGGCAAAGGCACGCTGGGCGCGCCCGAGGCCGGGCCGTTCGATCGCATCCTGGTGTCCGCGGACGCCGGTGGCGTCCCGTCCGCCCTCGAAGAGCAGCTGGCGATCGGCGGACGGATGGTCCTGCCGGCAGCCGGTGTGATGTGGGTGATCGACCGTGACCACGAGGGCTGGCACCGGGAGCCCGTGATGGGCTACCGGTTCAGCTTCGTCCCGCTGGTCTGAGATCCGGCTAGCAGCCGATCAGGCGCGCACCCAGGTAGGACTGCACCTGGTCGAGGGCCACCCGCTCCTGCGACATGGTGTCGCGCTCGCGGATCGTAACCGCATCGTCGGTAAGGGTGTCGAAGTCGACGGTGATGCAGAACGGCGTACCGATCTCGTCCTGGCGGCGGTACCGGCGGCCGATCGCCTGGGCGTCGTCGAACTCCACGTTCCACACCTTGCGCAGCTGCGCGGCCAGGTCGCGGGCCTTGGGCGACAGGTCGGCGTTGCGCGACAGCGGCAGCACGGCAGCCTTCACCGGCGACAGCCGCGGGTCGAGCTTCAGCACGGTGCGGACATCGACGCCGCCCTTGGTGTTCGGCGCCTCGTCCTCGGTGTAGGCCTCCACCAGGAAGGCCATCAGCGACCGGGTCAGGCCGGCGGCCGGCTCGATCACGTACGGCAGGTAGCGCTCGCCGGTGGCCTGCTCGAAGTAGGACAGGTCGGTGCCGGAGTGCGTGGAGTGGGTGCCGAGGTCGAAGTCGGTCCGGTTGGCGATGCCCTCCAGCTCACCCCAGCCGTCGCCGCCGGTGAAGCCGAAGTTGTACTCGATGTCGACGGTCCGCTTGGAGTAGTGCGACAGCTTCTCCTTGGGGTGCTCGTAGAGCCGCAGGTTGTCGCGCTTGATGCCCAGCCCGACGTACCAGTCGGTGCGGGCGTCGATCCAGTGCTGGTGCCATTCCTCGTCGGTGCCGGGCTTGACGAAGAACTCCATCTCCATCTGCTCGAACTCGCGGG
>JAKOQD010000280.1 GCA_029778515.1 Actinomycetes bacterium | reverse complement strand
GAAGGAGGCCGCGGCGCCGTCCTTCACCGATCTGGGCGCCCGGATCGGCAAGATGCTGAAGCTGGCGGAGGACGAGGCTGCCGAGTTGCGCGCGAAGGCACAGGCGGACGCCGATCGCGTCACGGCCGAAGCCACCGCTGCCGCCGAGCAGGCGACCACCGCTGCCGACCGCTACGCCACGGACGTCACCACGAAGGCGGATGCCGAAGCTGCCCGCGTCCTGGAGGCGGCCAAGCAGCAGGCCGACGAAATCATCGACTACGCCGACCGCGAGGCCACCGCTCGCCGCGAGGAGGCCGAGGCGGTGTACGAGCACCAGCGTGCCCGCGCGGCGGCTGCGGCTGCCGACTTCGAGAAGACCCTGGCCGAGCGCCGCGACAAGGCCGCACAGGAGTTCGCCGTCCAGATGCAAAACAACGAACAGGCGATTGCCGCGGCCCAGGAGCGGCAGGCCGCGATCGAGGCTGAGGCCGATCGGACGCTGGCCGAGGCCAAGGCGCAGGCCGATGCGCACATCAAGACCGCTCGGGACGAAGCCGCGCAGCACGTCGATTCGTCGCGGCTGGCCGCGGAGAAGATCCGGCGCGAATCCGAGCGCGAACTGCAGGCGGCCACGGCGCGCCGGGACGCGATCACCGCGCAGCTGACCAACGTCCGCCAGATGCTGGCCACGCTCGGCGGGGCTGCGATCGTGAACCCGCTGGCCGAGCCCGAAGCGGCACCGGTGGCTGCTGCCGAAGCTCCAGTGGAAGCGGCCGAAGAGGCGACGGTGGTCGAGGAGCCAACGGTGGCTGCGGAAGCTCCCGCGGACGTAGCCCCAACTGAGGAGGAGGAGCAGGCATGAAGTTTCGTTACCTCGGCAACTCCGGCCTGAAGGTCTCGGAGATCTGCTACGGCAACTGGTTGACCCACGGTTCACAGGTCGAGAACGAGACCGCAACCAAGTGCGTCCGCGCCGCGTTGGAGTCGGGCATCACGAGCTTCGACACTGCCGATGTCTACGCCAACACGGTCGCGGAGTCGGTGCTCGGCAAGGCGCTGAAGGGCGAGCGGCGGGAGTCGCTGGAGATCTTCACCAAGGTCTACTGGCCCACCGGGCCGAAGGGGCCGAACGATTGCGGGCTGTCGCGCAAGCACATCATGGAGTCGATCCATGGCTCGCTGAAGCGGCTCAAGACCGACTACGTCGACCTCTACCAGGCCCACCGCTACGACCACGAGACGCCGCTGGAAGAGACCATGCAGGCGTTCGCGGACGTCGTCCGCCAGGGCAAGGCGCTCTACATCGGTGTCAGTGAGTGGGACGCGAACCAGATCCGCGCCGGTCACGCGCTGGCCAAGGATCTCGGCATCCAGCTGGTGTCGAACCAGCCGCAGTACTCGATGCTGTGGCGGGTGATCGAGGAGTGGGTCGTGCCGACTTCCGAGGAACTGGGCGTTTCCCAGATCTGCTGGTCACCGGTCGCCCAGGGCGTCCTCACCGGCAAGTACCTGCCCGGCCAGCCGCTGCCCAAGAACTCGCGGGCCACGGACGAGAACGGCGGCGCGGCGATGATCCAGCGCTTCCTGCGCGACGACGTGATCGAGACCGTGCAGAAGCTGCGTCCGATCGCTGAGGAGCTCGATCTCACCATGGCACAACTGGCGGTGGCCTGGGTGCTGGCGAATCCGAACGTCGCGTGCGCGATCATCGGTGCGTCCCGGCCGAGCCAGATCAAGGAGAACGTGGCCGCCAGCGGCGTCCAGCTCCCCGACGAGGTGCTCAGCCGTATCGACGACGCGCTCGGCGATGTGGTGGTGCGCAACCCGATGCTGACCGCGGAGAACACCCCGAAGGTGCGTCCCTGCTGATCGGCTGATCCTGTCCGCCGGGTCTGCTCCCGTCGGCTGGCCCCGTGGGCTGACCCCGTCCACTTATCGAACGTGTTCGGGTGGGACGGGCGAGACGGGGTACGGGGTGGACGGTGGCGGCCGGGCCCGTGGGCAGAAGTCCTCCTGTTGAGCCGGACGGACGCGACGTACCTTGGGCCTATGGCCGAGTTCAACCTGCAGCGACTTGAAGACGACGGTTTCAAGCGGGTGCTCTGCGTGGTGGCGCACCCGGATGACATCGAGTACGGCACCTCAGCCGCGGTGGCCGCCTGGACAGCCCGCGGCATCGAGGTCTGTTACCTGCTGCTCACCGGTGGCGAGGCCGGCATGCAGCGTCCGCCCGAGCAGACCCGAGTCCTGCGCGCCGCCGAGCAGCGGGAGGCCAGCGAGGTGGTGGGGGTGCAGGACCTGACCATCCTCGACCACCCGGACGGGATGCTGGTCTACTCCCTGGACATCCGCCGCGACATCGCGCGACACATTCGCAAGATCCGGCCGGACGTGGTGGTTACGGGCTCCTGGGAGGTGGAGTTCGTGGCCGGCCTGAACCAGGCCGATCACCGCGTGGCCGGCTTGGCCTGCGTGGACGCGATCCGGGACGCCGACAACACCTGGGTCTTCCCGGAACTGGCCGCTGACGAGGGGCTTCCCAAGTGGGGAGTGAGCTGGTTGCTGGTCGCCGGCGACAGCCGTCCGACCCATGCGGTGGACGTGAGCGGACGCCCGCTCGAGCGTGGCATCCTCGCGCTCGAAGCCCACGGTGACTATCTGGGCGGGCTGTCGGGCCACCCGCTGCCCCGGGACCTGCTCACGGAGATGACCACCGCCCAGGGTGCGGCGCTCGGCGTTCCCAACGCGGTGGCGTTCCGGGCCTACAAGCTCCGCTAGCTGCCAAAGCGGTCCCTGAGGAGCGTGAGGAACGAGCGCGTCACGAAGGGCCGCAGCCACCCGGTTGCAGTGAGACGGACCCTTCGTCAAGCTCAGGGATCGTTGGAGAGGCTCAGGGATCGTCAGCGGGCGTACCGCTCAACGAAGTTGCGGAGCACGCGATGCTGCTCGCCGTTCACCTGGCTGTTGGCTGCCATGGTGATCAGGTCGTCCAGCTCGGACGGGGCGAAGTAGCCGGCGTGCTGGTAGATGCGCATCCGGGCGGCGAGGTCGTCGGCGTCCAGTTCGGGGTGGAACTGGGTGACGTACACGTTCATCCCGACCCGGTACATCTGCACTGGGCAGTCCACCCCGGTGGCCAGCAGTTCGATCCCGGGCGGCGCGCCGTTGCAGGCCTCCTTGTGGCCGACGAACGCGTGGAAGAGTGGGCTCATCCCGGCCAGCAGCGGATCGCTCAGTCCGGCTTCGGTCTGGGTCACCTCGATCGCGCCGACCGCTTCGCCGAACTCGCGGTCGACCCGGCCGCCGAGGTGCGTGCTCACCGTCCCGACGCCGTAGCACATGCCGAGGAACGGGTAGTCGGCGTCGACGATCTGATCCACCAGCCCACGCAGGTCGGCCTCGACCCGCTGCTGGATCGACGACTTGATCTCGTCCGAGATATTGAAGGAGCTCCCGCCCAGGATTACGCCCGAGTACTCGCTCAGGTCGAGCGGCGGTAACGGCTGCGTTTCGACCCGAAGGTGGACCAGTTCGGACGCGTCCAGCCCGGTGTGCCGCAGTACCGACTGGTACTCGGCCGCGGCGGCGGTGTCGTGGTCGCGGGTGGCAAGGAGCAGGAAGGGCAGCACGGAAGTCATGATAGGCGGCACGGGCTCGACCTGCCGGAGCGCCCGCGTCCGCCGACTCGAGCGAAGGTGGATCTTGGCCTGATGCTAGGTAGTGAACGGGGACGCTGCCCCGGTCTCAGCCAGCAGCAGGCGCAGCGCGGCCTCCGGTCCGCCGGCTTCCCGCTGCCGGACGTAGCTGGACCCCCGCTCGGCGAGCTCGGCCGCGAAGTGCAACTCGGTCTCGCAGCCGAGGTCTCGTGCGATCGGAGTGAGCCGTTCCAGCCAGTTCAACAGGCCCTCGCGCAGCGGCACCTCGCGCTTCTCCCGATTGGGGGTGATCACTTCCGCGTCCATGCCGTAGCGCGCCGCACGCCACTTGTTCTCGCGCACGAGCCACGGCGGTAACGACTCGTAGGTGTGGTCGCGGGCGTAGCCGCGGGAGATATGCTCGGCGAAGCACTGGGTCAGCGCGGCCAGGCAGCCGATCTCGGCCAGCGTCGGCACCGAGTCGCCCGTCCGATTCTCGACTGTGCCGAACTTCGGGGACGGTCGGACGTCCCAGCGAATCTCGGCCGCGACACTGATCATGTGGGAATCAAGTAGTTCCTCGGCGTACTCCTCGAACTCCGACCAGCGGCTCATCGGGTAGGGCAGCCCGTTGGTTGGCAGCTGCTGGAAGATCATCGTCCGCTGGGACGCATAGCCGGAATCGGCGCCCTCCCAGTACGGCGACGAGCAGGTGACCGCCAGCAAGTAGGGGTAGAAGCGAGCCAGGCCGTTGGTGATCGGCAGTGCCTTGTCCTTGTGGTCGACGCCGACGTGGACGTGGGTGCCGCAGATGGCCATCTGGCGTCCCCAGTACTGGTTGAGGTCGGCCACCACGTCATAGCGGGAGCCGGTGAAGCGCTCCTGCGCGTCCGACTTGCTGAAGGGGTGCGAGCCCGACCCGATCAGGCCGATGCCCATCGGCCCGATGACACGCTGCACGATCAGCAGGTTGGCGGACAGGTCGGCGACCGCCTCGCCCACGGTGGTGTGCGCGCCGGAGACCAACTCGATCATGTTCTTCAGGAATTCCTTGCGGATCGGCTCGGTCTCACCGCCGCCGCAAGCTTCGAGGACGGATTCGGCCGCCGGGGAGAGCTCGCCGGAGGCCAGGTCGACCAGGCCGAGCTCCCATTCGATGCCCACGCTCGATTGTTTGGACGGGGCGAAGTCGACGCGCATGCTCGGATCCTCACTGAGACTGGGCCTGATTCTAGACAGGTACCCCATCGCTTCAAATGGCTGCTCGGACGCGGGCCGAAGCTGGGTTGAGCCCGGCGCCTACATCGTCAGGATCACCTTGCCGATGTTCTCCCCGGACGCGAGCAGGGCGTGCGCCTGGGCGACGTCCGCCAAGCGGAAGCGGGTCTCGCGTGGCGGCTTGATCGCGCCGGCGGTCACCAACGGCCACACCCGCTCGGCAACGGCTGCGGCGATGGCGGCCTTCTGCGCGACCGGACGTCCGCGCAGGCTGGTGGCGGTCACGGTGGCCCGCTTCACCAGCAGTGCGTTCAGGTCGAGGGTGGCTTTGCGTCCCCCCTGGAGGCCGATCACTACCAGGCGTCCGTCCAGGGCCAGCGAGGCGACGTTCGACTCCAGGTATTTGGCGCCGATCACGTCCAGGATCACGTCCACGCCCTTGCCGGCGGTGGTTTCGGCGACCGCGGCCACCCAGTCGTCGTGGTAGTCGAAGGCCTCGTCCGCGCCGAGTTCGCGGCACAGCTCGAGCTTCTCCGCCGATCCGGCGGTGGTGAGCACGCGGGCGCCGATCGCCTTCGCATACTGGATCGCGAACGTGCCGACGCCTCCGGTGCCGCCGTGGATCAGTACGGTCTCGCCGGCTTTCAGGTGCACGTGGTCGAAGTTCGACAGGACGGTCGCGGCCGCCTCGATCAACCCGCCGGCGCTGATCAGGTCGATGCCGGCGGGCGGCCGGATCACCTGTCCGGCCGGGACGTTCACGTATTCGGCGTAGCCACCGCCGGCCAGCAGGGCTACGCACTCGTCACCGATCGCCCAGCCGTGGACGCCTTCGCCGAGCTCGACGATGGCGCCGGCGACCTCAAGGCCGATGATGTCGCTGGCGCCAGGCGGCGGCGGATAGAAGCCCTGCCGTTGCAGCAGGTCCGCCCGGTTCACGCCGGCGGCGTGGACGGCGACGAGCACCTCGCCGGGCGCGGCGAACGGCGGGGCCGCCTCGGTGATGAACAGGTTCTCGGGACCGCCGGGCTCGGTTACGGAGACGATTCGCATGCCCCCAGCTTTGCATCTGGCCCCGTCCAGGTGAATGTCACCAGCCGGGTTAGCCGTTGTCGGTTCGCGTCTGTGCTCAATCCCCTCGCCCGCGCCAGCGGGGGCGGAACCCAGTGGAAGGAGCGGAGAAGAGCAGCGTCCGCCGTAGTCAGCGGGCCGAACTAGGTGGAATCGATCCTACGCACAGCATGAATCGTTATGATGGGTCGACTGGCGAGGTCGCATAGTGGACTAGTGCAGCCGCCTTGAAAGCGGCCGAGCTTAACGGCTCCGTGGGTTCGAATCCCACCCTCGCCGCGCGAACGGCAGAACAGGGGTGTGGGGTGCCGACGACTCATCATGTGCGACAGCGACCGCCGCTGCGTGCCCTCGCGCTCGCGTCCGCCCTGATGGTGATCGGACTGGTGCTGATGCTGATGTCCCACCTGCTGGGCTGGCATCTGGCCCTGGCGCTGATCGGGACGCTCGCCCTGCTGCTCGGCGTGGGGTTGCTCACGGCTTCCTGGGCGATGGCGCACTCGATGTCGGTCGAGGTGGTGCTGGACGAGGAGGGTTACCGGGTGTACGGCGGTGGCACCGACGAGACCGGACGCTGGGCCGACATCAGCCGCGTGACCATAGCCGATGGCCTGCTCACGCTGTATCGGCTGGACGGAAGCACGCTGCGCCTGGTGGTGTCGCGCAGCAGCGTCGCCGACCTGGATGCTCTGGGGGCCGACATCGCCCGGCACCTGGATGCCGACCGGGGCTATCAACAACCGACGAACCTGAGCCGGCTTACGGACACTGAGCTACCCAACGAACACTGAGACCGAGCGATCCCTGAGCTTGACGAGGGGTCGCTGATCGCGCCTGCCTTGTGCTGAGCTTGCGAAGGTGAGACCGCGGACGGCATCCCGCCCAGCTCGAGGATTCGAGCGCTACTTCTCGGGGTGGTAGCCGCAGACGTCCTCTAGGTCTTCGCTCTTGGCCTTGGCGGTAGACGACGCGCTGCTCGAAGACGCGCTGCTGGACGGCGTGGCCGAGGTCGTCGCGCTCGAAGTGGGCTCAGTGCTGGCGGCTGACGCGGAAGCGGTGCCGTTGGGTGTCGTGGTTGCCGAGGCGGTGGGCTGCGCGGCCTTCTCCGTCTCCTTGAGTGCCTTCTTCACCCGGCTCTGCACCTTGTCCCAGTCGGG
>JAKOQD010000279.1 GCA_029778515.1 Actinomycetes bacterium | reverse complement strand
TTCAGATCCGGGATTGTCCATCACACCCGGGTAGACCACCTCACTGCCCCCCTCGATATGGTCGGCGACGTATTGGCTGATCGCGATCTGCGCGGCAAGCCGGGACTCGATGAAACGGCCCGCGAGTCGACCGAGCCGCGTCCGTCCGCGCCGGGCCGCGAAATGCCTCGTGCTGATGAGCGGTAGGTTCGGCCCAGGGCGCAATGCCGCGACTGCCGCGGCCAACTCGGCTGCGGTCATGTGAGCATGGATCAGGTCGGCCCCGGGCGAGGTACGGCTGAGCGCCAGCGCCACCGATGCGACAGTGTTCCCCGGCAAGACCGTGACGTCGGCGGAGCCGATCGCGGCAGCCATCCGACGCTCGTCGCCGCCGATCACAGTCACGTCGTGACCGCGCGCGACCTGAGCTGCGGCCAGGACGCAGACGTGTCGCTCCACACCCGCGAAGCCATCTGAGCGGACCGCGTGGATCACCCTCACGTGGTCGTCCTCTTCCCGTCCGTCGATCCAGGTGCCCGAGTATCCGGCGCGAGGCGGGTGATCAGCTCCAGGTACCTGGCCGCGATCAGTGGCCAGGCGTGCGCTTCGCCGCTGGTGCGAGCGCCTTCGGCCAGTCTTCGTCGATCAGAGCGCAGGTAGTTCTCGATGCCCTGACGCACCCCGGCCGCCGTCCGCTCGACCAGGAATCCGTTAACACCATCGCGAATCAGGTCTGGGGCGTATCCGACCGGCGTCACGATCGCGGGCAAGCCGGCAGCCAGCGCCTCCAGCACGACCAGGGCATTGGCTTCGTAGGCGCTCGGCAGCACTAGGCAGTCCGCGGCACGGAAGGCGGGCATCGGGTCAGCGAGGCGTCCGAGCAGATGGACCTGCTCGGACACCCCCGCCCTGACGGCTTGCTCGCGTGCCGCAACCACCATTTCCGGGGTGCCACCCACGACGAGCAACCCGACCGGTTCGCTGAGCTGGGATAGCGCCGCAATCGCTAGGGGCAGCCCCTTGCGGTCGAACTCGTGGCCGACGAAGAGCAGCCAGGTGGCCGCAGGATTCGGGTTCGGCAGCACCTCGGCTCGGGCGGCGAGGCGGGACTCGGCCGGGGGCGGGGTGAAGCGATCGATGTCTACGCCGTTGGCGATCACCACCGACTCGGCCGACACCTTCGAGTAGGTGTTGGAGAGTAGCTCGGCCTCGCGCGTGGTGAGGCTCACCACCACCCGGTGGATGCGCGAGCGAAAACGGTGGGCGTCCCGCAACGCGGTGAACAGGTGGAGCGGGTTCCGCAGCATCCGCAGCAGGTAGTGGCCCCGGGCCTTCATCGCTGCCCGCAGGATGCCATGGTTGACGTAGATGTCGCCGGCGAGGACGTCGTTGTGACAGATCGAGATCGAAGTGGGCGCGGCTGCGAGCGCGCGCCGAGCCAACCAGGTGCCGATCGTGGAGAACCAGACCACGCGGAAGAGCAGCGCCAGCCGCCCGCGTAGGCCCGGCCCGGGCTCAGGCAACCAGGCACCCCTGGCTTCGGCCAGGGTGAACCGGCTCACCGCCACGCCTGCAGCGAGGAACTGCTGTTCCAGCTGGTAGGCCACGCCGCCGACGCCGCTGCCGGGCGCGATCTCGGGCGCGATTTGGAGGATCGGCGGCAGGGTTTCGGGTGGCCGGCTACTGGCGTTGCTCTCGGTCATGGCACCCCTTCTGGCGAACCCGCCGAGATCCCGAAAGAGCGGTCGCGCTTCCGCGAGCTATGCTGCCGCAATCTGGGGGGAGCCGCTAGCCACGACGGTCGCCCGCGAGCGGACGTATTCCCCACGCTGATGCCATCGGGGGGAGTGGGGCGTGACGCAGCTGGAAGGACAGCGACCGCGGGTGCTCAGGTTCGCCCACCACGGCGTCGTCGCTGCCTGGCGCGAGCGGGAACGCGAACTGGTGCGCTCAGGCGTGGACCTCACTTTGGTTTCGGCGCGGCGGTGGAACGAGGGCGGCACCCTGATCGCGCTGGACGCGGGTGCTGACGACTTCGTGGTCGGCGTGGACACGTTGGGTTCGCACCCGAACGGCTTCGTGTACGACCCACGTGCCGTCTGGCGGCTGCTTGATCGCGAGTGGGACCTGATCGACCTTCACGAAGAGCCGTGCGCCACCCAGACTGCGGAGATCCTGGCGATGCTTCGGCTGCGCGGGGTTCGGGCGCCGGTGCTGCTCTATTCAGCGCAGAACATTCCCAAGCGGTACCCGGTTCCGATTCGCTGGCTGGAGCGCTATGCCCTGAGACGAGCCGCGGGCGCGTACGTATGCAACGCAGAGGCCGGACGGATCCTGCAGGCGAAAGGCATGCGCGCCCAACCCGCGGTGATCGGGCTCGGGACCGATCTGGAGGTATTCTCCCCGGACAGCCGCACGGAGCCGGGCTCGCCGCTACTGGTCGGGTACTCCGGCCGACTGGAGAGTCACAAGGGTGTCGATGTCCTGCTCAAGGCGATCGCACGCGTCCCATCCACCAGGCTGTTGCTCGCAGGGAGTGGGCCGCAGCGGCCGGAGTTGGAACGGCTGGCATCCGAGTTGGGGGTCTCCAAACGGGTCGACTTCCTCGGCCATCTCGACTCCGGACTCGCGGACTTCTATCGCCAGCTGGACGTGCTAGTGGTGCCATCGCTGCCCACCCCCGGGTGGCTGGAGCAATTCGGCCGGGTCGTGGTGGAGGCCATGGCCTCGGGGGCCCCGGTGATCGCCAGCCGCAGCGGTGCGTTGCCAGAGGTCATTGGCCCTGCGGGTATCGTGGTCGAACCCAACCAACCCGGCGAGATTGCCGCAGCGCTCAGGGAGCTGACCGAACCTCGGCGCTGGCGTGAACTTCGCGCCGCCGGGCTGGACCACTGCCGTCAGTACAGCTGGCAGGCGGTCGCGCTGGAGCATAGAGCCCTAATCGACCAGGTGCTCGCGACCTCCGCCGCCGGCCGCGGCGTCGGGACCGCTGCTGCCGAAGATGGCGCTGAGGACGCCCGTCCTGCTCACCCCGAGGTGGTAATCGTCGCCTACGGCCCAGCCGAGAAGCTGGCACCCTCGCTGCAGGCAGTGGCCGGGCTGAGCGTTACTGTTGTCGACAATTCTTCTTCGGAAGCGACTCGTCGGCTGGTCGAGGCGCACGGCGCCGAGTATCTCGACCCGGGTGTGAACCTTGGGTTCGCCGCGGGGGTTAATCACGCTCTGGCATACCTCATCCGATGCGGACGTGACCACGCGGACGTCCTGCTGCTCAACCCGGACGCCACCGTCTCCCGGGACGGGGTCGTCGAGCTGGCGCGCCGGCTGCACGCCGAGCCAGGCATAGCCTGCGTCGCTCCGCGGCAGACTGCTCCGGATTCGGATCAGCCGGACCGGGTGGAATGGCCATTTCCCAGTCCCTTGGGTGCCTGGCTCACCGCAGTCGGACTCGGCGCCTGGGACCGTGGTCACACCTTCCTGATCGGATCGATCCTGCTGCTGAACGCGGCGGCACTGCGCGACGTGGGGGAGTTCGATGAGCGCTTCTTTCTCTATGCCGAAGAGACCGATTGGCAGCGCCGAGCGGTTACCCGCGGTTGGCGGAGCCAGTACGTCCCGTCCGTGACCGGCAGCCACGTCGGCGCCGGAACCAGTTCGGACGAGTCGACGCGCCTGCGCTACTTCCACAGCTCCCAGCTCGCCTATGCCCGCAAGCATTACGGCCGCGGTGGTGAGTTGCTGGTGCGCGCTGCGGCGATCTTCGGGGCTGCTGTGCGAGGGGTGCTCAAATCCGGACGCGAACGCGAATACGCCCGCTGGCGGCTGCGCTTCTACCTCACCGCGCCCTCCGCGCGGTCGTAAGCGGCGGCAGTTCCGAAGCGAACCCACGTGTGGTCGGGTCCTGCGCCTGATGCAGCGCCTGCAGTCCGATCATCAAGCCGGTCATCATCCATGGCAACGCCGATTGCCCGGCCACCCAGTAGAGATCGAGTTGGCCCTGGACGAAGCGCGCGATCATGACGACCGCGGCGAGGTCGGCGTACTGCCGGGGAAGTAGCAGCACCACCCACAGTCCGGCGATGCACAGCACCAAGAAGCCGAACAGGCCGAGCACGCCGGCCGATGAGATCATCTCGAAGAACGCGTTGGGGGGCTGAAAAGCTGGATGGTCACCGGTGTTCCACCATCTCAGTCCAACCCCGAACAACGGCGATTGCTGCCAGATCCGAAGACTCTCGGCGTACCAGGTCAAGCGCTGCGACGTGGAGTTGAACGCGTCTCCCGACTCCAACTGCTCGCTCACTGTGCCTGCGGTGGCAATCACAGCCGGGATCAGGAGTAGCAACAGCACCCGGCCGCGTCGAGTGGCGCCGCGTCCCCAACTGCGCAGGGCCAGAAAGGCGACGCCGGCGAATACGGAAACGACGGCCTGCCGGGAGTTCGAGGCGGCGATCCCGAGGACACTGACCACCATCACAAAGAGGTGGAACCAGGTGGGCCAGTTGAGCCACCGGGGCCGGACCAGGGCGATCAGGAACGAGAACGCGAGGGTGTTGCCGATGAAGTTCTTGTGGAGAAACTCCAGATAGGCCGGTCCGAAAACTCCGGTGGTTCGCAGTAGGTAGAGGGCCTGCAGCGTCGCAGCTACTCCGATGCCGACGCAACCGAGCTGAAAAGCCAACAGGGCCGCTCCGGCCCGGCCGGCGCGTCCCGTCACCCAGCCGACCAGGAGGCTGCCCAGCACCAGGATGAGCTCGTGAGCCCACTCGATGTAGTTGCCCAGGTAGCGGTTCAGCACCAGCGTGGGAACCAGGCAGGCGAGGTAGACGGCGCCGGCCCAGAGGAGAGGCTGCAGGCCCTTGGCCTCGGTTCGGCGATAGAGCATCAGGGCAGGCACAGTGGCGACGATCAGCACCAGGTCGGAGACACTCAGCGGCCCGGTTCGGATCATCACCAAAGTGGCCGGAAAGGCCAGTACCGGCAGCAGCACCAGATCAGTCGAGGCGAGGCCGAGGGCCAGGATGATCACGGCGACGAAGATGGCGAGGCTGCCGTAGTCGGCGCTCAGGATCCCGAGGGCGCCCGCCACCAATAGGACGAGGGCCACGCCGGTCAGCACCCGTCCCCACTTCACGAAGCGAAGGCTGCCAAGCCCCGGTGGTGCGAGGCGACGGAAGCTAAGCCCCGGTGGCGAGCTGGGCATTGGCGTTCGCTCCTGCGCGAGCCGCGACGAGGGCATCAAAGAGCAGGGACAGGTGGTCGGAGAGGTCGATCACTACTTCGCGCCAGACGCCGGCGGAACGGCCCATCGGATCGATGACATCGTGTCGGGGATACCGACCGACCAACTCGCTGCGCCGGCGTACCGGGCCAACGGTGGCCATCCAGTCCTGAACAGTGGAACCGTTCGGTGGATGTCGGCGAAGGTATTCGGTGTGTTGCTTCAGCGTGAACACGCGTGGCCATAACCCAGGGTCCAGATGCACCACCTCACGTGCATGCTCGCGAGTCATGGTGAGGATCAGGTCCGCAGATTGGAGTTCAGCCAGTCCCAGCTGCCGGCTGCGATGCCCGGAAAGGTCTAGACCGAACTCGGCGGCAACCCGTACGCCGAGAGCCGGCGAGGGCCGTCCCCCCGGCATCAGGCCCATTGAGGATGCCAGCACGGGGAACCCGCGCTCCCTGCCCTCGCGCGCTGCGAGGAGTTCGGCGATCGGTGAGCGGCACAGATTCGCGGTGCAGACGAAGACCAGTTTGAGTGCAGCAGGGCCGGCTTCGAACGGCGCGGGCGACAGAGAGGGTGGGTGCACTCCAAGACCCCCGATCTGCCGTGCCGCAACCCGATCATGTCATCATAGACGCGTCCCGAAGCGACCGACGAAGTATCCGTGGTCACCGGGACGCCGTCGCCATTCATCGAAGCCTGAAGCCACGGTGGACGATCTGGCATGGTGACCGGAGGGGGAAGGTACGTGAACGACCTTGTGGTCTGCTCGCTGGAGCCATGGGACCATGTCTGGCGGCGAAACCAGTTTCTCGTCGACGGGCTGCTTCGTCACGATCACACGCTAAGGGTGCTCTTCGTCGAGCCGGCCAGAGATCCGCTCCATCTGATGCACATCGGGCAGAAGCCCGGGCTGGGACGCGGTCGGCTCGGTGTGCCAGGGACGGACGGACGCCTGCACCGGCTGGAACTCACCAAGTGGCTCCCGCGGGCCGCCGGCCCAATGGCCGACCTGTTGCTGCAGCGGGGAGTGCGCGAAGCTGCGGCGGCTATCGGGATGCGGAAGCCGCTGCTCTGGGTGAACGACCCCGGATGGGCTGGACTGGTTGCCGCGACCAACTGGCCCGCGATCTATGACATCACCGACGACTGG
>JAKOQD010000278.1 GCA_029778515.1 Actinomycetes bacterium | reverse complement strand
GCTCGCCTCGCGATGCTTGACGAGCACGAGTTGGCTGAGGAGCTGGTGCGTGTTGAGCAAGCGCTGCGCGCGGCCCAGGCCATGCGGGCAGCGACAGTGAGCGCCGTCGAGAGCCGGATCGAGGCCATGGGCTACCGCTTGTCCGGAGCCACTGAAACGGTCGCGGCCATCACGGTGATCTCCACGCGGGCAGCGTCGCACCTGATGGACGCCAGTGAGGCGGTGTGTGCCCGACCCGCGGTCTGGCAGGCGTTGGCCGAGGGGCTGATCGACATGACTCGGGCGCAGATCATCAGTACCGGCTTCGATGAGATCGAGGGTCCCGTTCGGGATGCGTTGGAAGCCAAGGTGCTTGCATTCGCGCAGAACCACACCGCCCACGAGACTCGGCGGTACGTGACCCGGTTGTTGGTGGACCACGACCCGAGCATCGCCGAACGGGAAGCGGAGAAGCGGCGGGCCAAAGCGTGGGACAAGCGGCACATCGGCGCTTACGCGCGGGCACATGGGATGGCTGACCTGTTCGGCTACCTGCCCGCGGGTACGGCCAGTTTGCTGTTCAGGACCTTGGATGAGGTTGCCCGGACCTACACCGACGACCGCTCGCTGGAGCAGAAGCGGGTCGACGCGCTCGAGCAGATCTTGGCCGAGAACGTGCATCTGGACATCCGCGTGGATGTGGTGATCCCGGCCGACACCCTGGCTTCGCTGCAGGACAGCGGTGCTGGCATCGACGGGTTCGGACCGGTCGACGGGCCGCACGCCCGCTACCTGGCGCTGCGCGACGACGCCCGCTGGCAGCGGCTGGTGACCGAGCCGGTGACTGGCAGGCTGATCGACCTGAGCACCGAGGCCTATCGGATCCCGGACCCGGTCAAGCGATTTGTCCGGGCCCGTGACCGGCACTGCCGGTTCCCGGGGTGTTCGACTCAAGCCCGGCACACCGACACCGACCACGTGATTGCCTGGCCGGATGGACCCACAACGTCCAAGAACCTCGCCTGCGCATCACGCGGTCATCACCGGGTCAAAACGCATTCCGGCTGGCAGGTGCGGGGTGGTCCGGATGGCTCGCTGATCTGGACGAGTCCGCTGGGAACCGAGCACACCACCTGGCCCTACAACTACGACGACCCCGTCGACTGACTGATGAGCCAAACCTACTCGGCTGCGGGGGCGCGGTTGGGTGATCCGGCATGCCCGCAAACCCACCGTGAGCAGCGAACCCCAAGGACCCCACAAATGTATGAACAAATGTTCGAAAACTTCTTGACGTACCCCCCTGCGAGTGTTCTGCTGGAAGTCGAACACAGGTTCGACTCACATCAGGAGGAAGTCATGAGTCGCATCCATCGCGGGGACCGCACCGTCCACGTCAAATGCACCGAAGGTCAGCCCGAACAGTTCATCTGGCGCGACCGGTTGTACCGGGTGCAAAAGGTGCTGCAGGAGTGGGACCGGACGCCGAGTTGGTGGCAGGACGTGCGCGGTCTGGCCGACGGTCCGGCGGGCGGTGACGAGCAGACCTGGCGGGTCGAGGCGTCGGCCGGCCGGTACGACTCGACGGGGGTGTACGACCTGAAGTTCGTCCCGAGCCGGGCGCAGTGGCAACTCGTCCGGACCTTCGACTAGGGGACCGTGATGACTGCTATGACCCCCGCCGGCCGGGACCTGTTGCGCACTGCGGTACTCGCCATCGACGACGCCTATCAGGCCCAGACCCCACAGGAGCAGTACGTGGCCGCTCACATCGCCGCGCTGCGAGCCGGGGCCGCACTGCTGGCCGTGCGCGCCAAGCCCAGCCGCTCCTCACGCATCCGCAGCGTCTGGCAGATGCTGCCGGGGATCGCACCGGAGCTCGCAGAGTGGTGCGCCTACTTCGACGCGATTGGCCGCCGCCGGGTGTTCGTGGAGATCGGCCGGGAACCGGTCAGTCAGCGCCAGGCCGATGACCTGGTCCGTGACGCGCAACTGTTCCTCGGGTGTATCGCCGACCAGCTCGAGGTCGGCCTGCCCATGCCGATCGCGGGGTAGGCGCACACAGTGTCCTTCAGTCATCTCCACGTCGCCTCCGCCTACTCCCTGCGGCACGGGGTCAGTTCGCCACAGGATCTGGTGGCCCGCGCAGTCGAACTCGACCTGCCCGCGCTGGCCCTGACCGACCGGGACGGGCTGTATGGAGCGGTCCGGTTCATGCAGGCCTGCCTGACCCAGGGTTTGTCCGGAATCCTCGGCGTCGACCTGGCACTTGCGGAACCAGAGGAGCCGCGCCGCACCCCCGCCCGCGGTGGGACCTGGAAGGACACCAGAGCGCCGCGGATCGTGCTGCTGGCTCGCGGCGGCCGGGGCTGGGCGGCGTTAAGCCGGCTGGTGTCCGGCGCTCACATCGCCGGTGACCGCGGCGACCCGCGGGTGAACTGGGATCTGCTGGAGGAGTTCGTGGTGCCCGGCGATCTGCAGGTGCTACTCGGTCCGGACTCGCCGGTGGGCCGGGCGATCAGCCGGCACCGGTTCGACCTCGCCGACCGGCTGCTGGACCGCTGGCGGTATGTGGCCGGGGACAACCTCTATCTGGAAGTGGTCAGCCATCGCACGCCGCCGCGCACGCCGGGGGAGCAGCGGCCGGCCCCGGACCTGTCCACTCCGACCGCTCGCCGGACCTGGACCTATGCGCTGGAACGTGGAATCCCAGCGGTGCTCACCAACGCAGTGCGCTACTGCCATCCCCGGCAGGCCGCGACCGCCGACCTGCTCGACGCGATCCGGCGGCTGGTGCCGCTGAACTCCCGGCACCTGGACCGCGAGAACTCCGCAGGCTACCTGGCCCCGGCGGCGCACATGCACGACATCGCCGACCAGATCGCCGGCGACCGCGCCGGAAAGCTGCTGGGCCAGACCGAGCAGCTCGCAACCGAGTGCGTACTGAATCCGGTGCACGACTTCGGGATCGGTGACATCCACGTACCGGAACTCGATGTGCTGCTGTCCGGGACGGCGCCCGCGGAGCCGACCGGGCCGATCATGGCTGGGTACTCCGCGCGCCGCCACCGGCACGCCGCGCGTAAGCAGGAGGCGGTCCGCGCCGACGCACTGCTGCGCACCCGCTGCGAGGCGAGCCTGCACACCCGGTTCCGTTCCGACGAAGTGGCGGCAGCGAAACAGCGGCTGGAATCCGAGCTCGACATCATCGCCGGCCTCGGGTTCGCCGGCTACTTCCTGACCGTGGCCGAGGTGGTGGACCTGATTCACCAGATGCAGGTGCGGGTCGCGGCGCGGGGTTCCGGCGCGGGCAGCGTCGTGAACTACCTGCTGGGCATCTCCGGCGTCGATCCTTTGCGCCACGACCTGCTGATGGAACGATTCCTGTCCCCGTTGCGCCGGGTGCTGCCCGACATCGACATCGACGTGGAGTCCGCCCGCCGCACCGACATCTACCGGAAGATCGTTGACAGGTTCGGCGCACATCGCAGCGCCTGCGTGAGCATGCGCGACACCTACAAGGTCCGCCACGCCATTCGCGACGTCGGCGCAGCGCTGGGGCTGCCGGCCGGGGAGATCGACGAGTTCGCCAAAGCCTTCCCGCACATCCGCGCCCGCGATGCTCGGGCCGCGGTGGCCGAACTTCCAGAGCTGCGGTCCTCGATGGTCGGCAAACTGGCCGAGCGCGGAATGCTCGACGGCTTCCTGCATTTCGTGGAGTCCCTGGATGGCCTGCCCCGGCACATTGCGATGCACCCGTGCGGGGTACTGCTGTCAGATTCCTCGCTACTGGACCGCACCCCGGTCGAGGCCAGTTGGATGGGCTTCCCGATGAGCCAGTTCGACAAGGACGATGTGGAGGCGGTCGGGTTCCTCAAACTCGACGTGCTCGGGATCCGAATGCAGTCGGCGATGGCGCACGCGGTCACTGAGGTACGCCGCGTAGAGGGCACCGAGATCGACCTCGAGAATCTGCCGTTCGACGACGCCGACACGTTCGACATGATCCAGAAGGCCAAGACCTTGGGGTGCTTCCAGATCGAGTCGCCGGGCCAGCGCGAGTTGATCGGAAAGTTCGGGCCCAAGGACTTCAACGACCTCATCATCGACATCTCGCTGTTCCGGCCCGGGCCGGTGAAGTCCGACATGATCACCCCGTTCCTGTCCGCCCGGCACGGCTGGCGCGAGCCGCTGCAGATCCATCCCGACCTCGAACCGGCGCTGCACGAGACCCACGGCGTGGTGGTGTTCCACGAGCAGGTGCTGCGGATCGTGTCGGTGATGACCGGCTGTTCGCTGGCCGAGGCCGACGAGGTGCGCAGGTCGCTGGGCACACCCGACGGGCAGATCCAGATCCGGGACTGGTTCATCCCCGCCGCACTGGCGCGTAAGTACCCACTGGGAATCGTGGAGAAGGTGTGGGAGGTGCTGCGCTCGTTCGGCAGTTTCGGGTTCTGCAAGGCTCACGCCGCGGCGTTCGCGCTGCCCACTTACCACTCCGCGTGGCTCAAGCGGCACTACCCGGCGGCGTTCCTGGCCGGAGTGCTCACCCACGACCCGGGCATGTACCCGAAGCGGCTGATCCTCGACGAGGCCCGCAACTCCGGCGTGCAGGTCCTGCCGCTGGACGTCAATGTGTCCACGGGGGAGTACCGGGTGGAACGGGTCGGTTCCGGTTGGGGGATCAGGTTGTCGCTGGCCGATGTCAAGGGAATCTCCGAGATGGAGATCGCGGGGATCGAGGCCGCGCAACCGTTCGTGGATCTCGCCGATTTCTGGGTCCGCACCACCGTGACCCGGCCGGTGGTGGAGCGGCTGATCCGCACGGGTGCGTTCGACGTCATGCACGGAATCACCAGCACCCGCCGGGCAGGACACGTGACTCGCCGGGATCTGCTGCTGCAGGTCGCCGATCTGCACCGCATGGGCGGGCGGCGGCGAGTGGCCCGGGCGAAGGCCGCTAGTAATGGGGACCGGCTAGCAGACCGGGTGGCCGCTCAGTCTCAAGCGCCCAAGGCCGTGCTGCCACCGCAGGCCCAGTTGGTGCTGCCGCTCGGCGACCTCGACCAGCCCAGCGGCCTGCCAGAGATGAGCCTGGCCGACCGGGTGGAGGCGGAGGTGGAAGTGCTCGGCCTGGACGTCAGTCAGCACGCGATCCGGTTCTACGAGGACATGCTGGCCGACTTGCGCGTGGTCCGGGCCAAGGACCTGCTGAACCACCGCTCGCAGGAGCACGTGCTCGTCGCCGGGATCAAGGTTGCGACCCAGACCCCACCGATCCGCAGCGGCCGGCGGGTGATCTTCCTGACCCTGGACGACGCGACCGGCCCGGTCGACCTCACATTCTTCGAGGACGCCCAAGGACCCTACGCCCACACCGTCTTCCACTCCTGGCTGCTGCTGGGCCGCGGCGAGATCCGCCGGACCGGCCGGCGCGGCATCTCGCTGCGGGCCACCGGGTGCTGGTCGCTGTCGGAGGTCCACGAAGTGTGGCGCCGGGACGGGGCGGCGGGAGTCCACGCGATGCTCGAGACGGCGCATGATCCGTTGGTGTCCACGCCTCGGATGGAAGACCCGACCCAACCCACCGGTGATGCCCCGGCCGCGGTGCGCCGGGTACTGGTCCACGCCAGCGGGTTTCGGCAGTCGCCGTACGCCGACACCAAGCCGGCCGGAGAGTCGGTCAAGAAGCCGAAGTTGTGGCATTCCAGCCCGGGCAGTGCAGGCTAGTAGCAAATGAGCAGACGCAACTCAACGATGCTGAACTTCCCGGCGCCGGAGGACGACTCCACGTGCACCGTGCTGCACGTGGATATGGATGCCTTCTACGCATCCGTGGAACTGCTCAGCCGGCCCATGCTGCGCGGCAAACCGGTCATTGTGGGCGGATCTGGCTCCCGCGGCGTGGTGCTGTCCGCAACCTACGAAGCCCGGGCGTTCGGGGTGAGAGCCGCGATGTCGATGGGCCGGGCGCAGCGGTTGTGCCCGCAGGCGGTGATCATCAGCCCCGACCACCGCCGTTACGCCCGGGTTAGTTCCGGGGTCATGGAGATCTTCCGCTCGGTCACCTCGGCCGTAGAACCCCTGTCGCTGGACGAGGCGTTCCTGGACATCTCCGGATCTGTGCGCCGGCACGGCAGCCCGACCGCGATCGCCGAACTGTTGCGTGCGCAGGTGCACGACGAGCAGGGCATCACGTGTTCGGTGGGCGGGGCGCCGTCCAAATTCGTCGCGAAGGTCGCCAGCGCCCACGCCAAACCCGACGGCCTGCTGATGATCCCGGCCGAATCGGTGGTGGCATTCCTGCACCCCCTACCGGTCGGAGCACTGTGGGGGGTGGGGCCGAAGACCGAGGAGCAACTGAACAGCCTGGGCGTGCGGACAGTCGCCGACGTCGCGCACCTGCCGCGCGAGGTCCTGCGCCGGGCACTTGGTTCAGCAGCGGGGGAGCACCTGGCTGATCTTGCCTGGGGCCGCGACACCCGCGAGGTGGTGAATGCCGTGCGCGAGCGCAGCGTCGGCAACGAGCACACGTTCGCCGGGGATGTCGACGACCCCGAGGTGATCGCCAAGCACCTGCTGGCGCTGTCAGACAACGTCGCGGCCAGGATGCGGGCGGCCGGATGGGTGGGACGGACGATCTCGATCAAGATCCGGTTCGCGGACTTCACCACGATCACCCGCTCTCGCACCATCGATGAACCGACGGACGTGGGCCGGGACATCTACGAGGTGGCCGCGAGTCTGTATCAGAAGCTGGGCTTGCAGCGTGCCCGGCTGCGGCTGGTCGGGGTCCGGATGGAGAAACTGCAGCCCGCAGAATCGGCCAGCCACCAGATCGCACTGGACGAACCGGCGGCCGGCTGGCGGGAGGCGGAGTCGGCGGTGGATGCCGCTGTGGCGCGTTTCGGGAAGGGTGTGGTGCGCCCGGCGAGCCTGCTCGACATCAGTCGTTCGGCTGAGGACGGGTAAGATCGGGTCAAGGACGGGTACCTTATGGTCCTCTCGGGTTTCCAAGAGGACCCTAGACCCGTATCGTTGCCGATAGCGGTACCAAGTGACGGAGGTGACTGTGCCCCTCTCAGAGCATGAGCAGCGTTTGCTCGAGCAGATGGAGCGGGCCCTCATGGCAGAGGACCCGAAGTTCGCCACGTCCTTGCGCCATGGATCCTCCGGAGCTGACCGCCGCCGTATCGTCGCCGGGGTCATCGGAGCCATCGCCGGAATGGCGGTACTGCTTGCCGGCGTCTCGGCCAGTTCGACCCCCCTGGGAGTCTTCGGCTTCATCGTCATGCTGGCGTCCGTGTTCCTCATCGTCGCCGGTGTCCGCCACGGTGCCCCTTCCGCCAAGCCCGCCGATGCGACCGCCACCGCGTCCGTGCCGAAGCAGGCCAGCAAGGGCGGCTTCATGGCTAAGTTCGAGCAGCGCTGGCAGGACCGCAACCGCCGCGACGGCCGCGAGAGCTGAACCTGCTCTTCTGCTCAGGATGTGAGCAATAGACCCCAGTTGCGAGCAATAGGCACGGGGTCTTTCGCTCACATCTGGGGTCTTTCGCTCTCATCCTTGCCGATCCCGATTCTTGCGGCCGTCGGCCACGGGCAGCCGTGCGTCCCTCGATCGCACTGAGGGGCCAGCGTGGGTCAACCGGGTGCGCTTGCCCATCTAGTGGTGAAAAGTGGAGGGAAATGGAGTACGGTGGTGCGAGCCGGTGTTGAAAGGAGGTGGGCGCGATGTTTCTGGGCACCCACACTCCGAAAGTCGACGACAAAGGCCGGATCATCCTGCCCGCCAAGTTCCGCACGGGCCTGGCCGACGGTGTCGTGCTGACCAAAGGCCAGGACCGCTCGCTGGTGCTGTGGCCGATGGCCGAGTTCGAAGCGGCTGCCGCCCGGGTACGCGAGGCCAGCCAGTCCAACGCGTCGGTGCGCGCTTACTCCCGGGTGCTGTTCTCCAGCGCCTTCGACCAGGTCCCCGACAAGCAGGGCCGGATCACCGTCCCTCCGGCGCTGCGCGAGTACGCGGGCCTGGAGCGCGAGTGCGTCGTCGTCGGCAACCACCACACGATCGAGATCTGGGACACCGACGCGTGGCAGGACTACCTCGCCACCCAGGATGCGGCTTTCGCCGAACTGGACGAGGAGGTGGTGCCCGGTCTGTTCTGACATCCGTCCATCTGTGCGTCGCGGCCCCCGGCCGACCCAGCACCTCACCTTGGATCACTTCCCCGGACCCAAGGTGGCCCCTTCCGCTGATCGCGGACGGGGACCCCGGCGCCACAGACCCGATCAGAGGAAGCTCATGAACGACCCGCGTCACATCCCCGTGGCGCTCGACCGCGTGCTGTCGCTGTTGCAGCCCGTACTGACCGAGGAGTCCGTCATGGTGGATGCCACCACAGGCCTCGGCGGCCACACCGCCGCAGTGCTACGACGGTTCCCGCATGCCCGGGTCATCGGTCTGGACCGCGACCCGCACGCAGTGGCCGCAGCCAGACAGAACCTGGCGGAGTTCGGCGACCGCTCCGACGTCCACCACGCCCGCTACGACCAGATGGGTGAGGTGCTCGACGAGCTCGGCATCGAGCGGGTCGACGCGGTGCTTTTCGACTTCGGCGTCTCGAGCATGCAGATCGACGAGACCGAGCGCGGCTTCTCCTACAGCCGCTCTGCGCCGCTGGACATGCGCATGGACCCGACGACCGGACCCACAGCGGCCGACATCTGCAATACCTACTCACAGTCCGACCTCGCCCGCATCCTCTGGGAGTACGGCGAGGAACGGTTCGCCCGCCGCATCGCCCGCGAGATCATCGCCCGCCGACCGTTGCACACCAGCGACGACCTGGTCGCAGCCGTCGATGCTGCCATTCCCGCTGCCAAACGGCGCAAGGGGCATCCGGCCAAGCGCACGTTCCAGGCCCTGCGGATCGAGGCCAACGAGGAACTCGCGAGCCTCAAGCATGCCCTCCCTATCTCTTTGCAACGCCTGCGCACCGGTGGTCGGTTCATCGCGCTGAGTTACCACTCCCTGGAGGACAAGATGGTCAAACGCACCTTGCGGGCCGGCGCGCACGACACCGCACCACCCGATCTACCGGTCGTCCCCGCCGACTCGCGGCCCTGGCTTCGCCTGATTACCCGGGGTTCGGAGGTAGCGTCGGACGAAGAGGTGGCGGAGAACCCCCGAGCCCGGTCGGTCCGGCTGCGGGCTGCGGAGAAGGTGCGGGAGGCATCATGACGGCTGTACCCCATGCGGGTTCCCGTCGCACGGTTTTGCGCCGTACTGCCCCCGCTGTTCACAGCACCCGCACCGGCGTGATGAGCAACGGCGCGTTCGCGCTGGCCGCGGTGGCGATCATGAGCATCGGGCTGCTCGCACTGCTCGTCCTGAATACGGCCCTGGCCAAGGGCAGTTTCCGGGCCCATGAGCTGCGAGTCGAGAAGGCCGACCTCGCCCAGCGCGAGCAATTGCTGCGTACCCAGATCGAGGACGCCTCCTCACCCGTCACCCTGTACAAGCGGGCGACCGATCAGGGCATGGTGGAGTCCGTGACGCCGGTGTTCATCCGGCTGTCCGACGGCAAGATTCTCGGGGTTCCCTACGCCGCCGGGACACCGCTGGACCCGGTCACGGGGCAGCCGGTGACCGGCATGGCGCCGACTGGTGTGACCGAGCCTGGCGCAGAACCGGCTGCCGGAACCACGGACGCCGCCGCGACCCCGCAGCCGACCGCTTCAACGCAGCCCGAAAGCCAGACGTCACCCGGCGTGGCAACCGGCGACTCGACCGATACTGAGCAACCCTTGGGGATAACCGACCACTAGGTCGCCTTCGCAGCAACGACAGGAACCGCCCGTGAGTACTTCGACCCGCCCGCCCTCCCGGACGAGTCGAATCTTCGTCACCCAGGACGGCCGGCCGCGCACGTTCGAGGTGGCCGACTCCAGCAAGCGTTTGCGCTTCCTGGCGATCGCGATGGCATTCGTGCTCAGCATCTTCGTGGCCCGCCTGATCGATCTGCAGTTGCTCAACCGCGCCCCGCGGGCTGAGGCGGCAGTCACCGAACGCACCGCGACGGTCACGCTGCCGGCCGAGCGGGGCACGATCTACGACGACAAGATGAACATCCTGGCCGAGTCGATCTCCGCCGTCGACGTCACCGCTGACCCCCGGCTGGTGACCGACAAGCAGGCCTATGCCGACTACCTCGCGCCGATCCTGAACATCCCCAAGGATCAGATCATCGCGTCGCTGACCAAACCCCCGGACGTCAAATTCACGGTCATTGCCAAGCAGGTGTCCCCGGAGACCTGGGACGCGATCGCCAGCCTGGACCTAGTCGGAGTCGTCGGAAAGCCCACGACGAAGCGCTACTACCCGAGTGGCGAGCTTGCTGCCAATGTCCTGGGCTACGTCCGCGAGGACGGCGAGCCGGGAGCGGGTCTGGAGTACGGCCTGGATTCCGAACTGCGGGGTCAGGACGGTCTGAAGGTCTACGAGAGCGGGATCGGTGGTCGGCAGATCCCCACCGGGTCCGAACGGGAGCGGGAAGCAGTGCCGGGGACCAGCGTGCAGCTCACCATCGACCGGGACCTGCAATGGGTGGCCCAGCAGGCGATCGAGAAGCGGGTCAAGGAAGTCCAGGCCGACAGCGGCACGGTCGTGGTGATCGACCCGAAGACCGGCCAGATCAAGGCACTTGCCAGCGTGCCCACGATGAACCCGAACTTCCCCGGCCAGGCCGACGACGCCAACCGCAACAACCGGGCGCTAACCGAGGTGTTCGAACCGGGCTCGACCAGCAAGGTCATGACGATGGCCGCGGTGCTGGATCAGAAAGCCGCGACGCCGCGCACTGTGTTCACCGTGCCCTACTCGTTCAGCCGGGGTGGCAGCCTGTTCCGCAACCACGACCCGCATCCGACCTACCGGCTGACGTTGGCCGGCATCCTGGCGAAGTCGGCCAACACCGGCACGATCGAGGCCGCCGAGAAGATTGGCGGCGAGAAGCTGTACGAGTACATCAAGAAGTTCGGCGTGGGCGAGCCCACGGGGTTGAACTTCCCGGGCGAGAGCGACGGCTACGTTCCGCCGCCTTCGGACTGGTCGCCCACCTCGTTCCCCACGATCGCATTCGGGCAGGGCCTGTCGGTCAACGCCATCCAGGCAGCTTCGGTCACCGCCACGATCGCCAACGGCGGGGTCCGGATCCCCAACACTCTGGTCAAGTCCTACATCGGTGCCGATGGCCAGGTGCAGCAGGCCAAGCAGCCCGACGGGATCCGGGTGGTCAGTGAGGACGCGGCGAAGAAGACCATGCGGATGATGGAGCAGGTGGTCGGCGACCAGGGCACCGCCCAGATGGCCGCGATCGACGGCTACCGCGTGGCAGGCAAGACGGGCACGGCCTACCGCATCAACGACGACTGTGGCTGTTACGACAACTCGGTGACCGCCTCGTTCATCGGTGTGGCACCGGCGGACGATCCCGCGCTGGTCGTGGCGGTCATCGTGCAGAACCCGAAGCTGTCCCGCTACGGCGGCATGACCGGCGGTCCGGTGTTCCGCGAGGTGATGGTGCACGGGCTGCAGAGCATGAACATCGCTCCGAGCGGGAAGAAGTCCCCGCAATTGCCCATCTACGAGACCGATCTGAAGAAGTGAGCGGCGCCGGCGTGCCCGACTTCCGTCAGCCCGCGCCCGGTGTCACTCTCGCCGAGGTCTGCGGCCTGCTGACCCTGCCGGCAGTACCAGGCAGCGTGACCGGGGTGACGCTGGACTCGCGGGCCGTGCAGCCCGGCGACCTGTACGCGGCGCTCCCCGGTGCCAACACCCACGGCGCCCGCTTCGCGGCAGGTGCGGTCGAGCTCGGCGCGTCGGCGATCCTCACCGATCCGGAAGGCGCGGGCATGGCCGGTGACCTCGGCGTGCCGCTGTTGATCGTCGCCGACCCGCGGTCGGTGCTGGGGGCGGTGAGCGTCCTGGTGTACGGCCACCCGGCCCAGCAGCTGCGCACGTTCGGCGTCACTGGCACCAACGGAAAGACCACGGTCACGTACATGCTGGCCGCCGCGCTGGAGGAACTCGGCGTGCCGACCGGCACCATTGGCACCACCGGCACGTTCGTGGCTGGCCGTCGCATCCCGACCGCCCG
>JAKOQD010000277.1 GCA_029778515.1 Actinomycetes bacterium | reverse complement strand
CCGTCGACGGGCACCCTGATCCTCGAAGGCCCCGAGGCTGAGCTGATGATCCCGATTGGCGAGCTCGTCGAACCTGAGTCGAGCGGCGAGGTCCGCATCTTTATCGACGCCGGCCTGATCGAAGCGTTCGGCCCGCTTGGCGCCCGCAGCGACACATCGTCGCGCATCGCCGACCTGGTGAGCGTGTCCCCGTCCGATGGTGCCGGGATCAGCGAGGTCAACCGACTGTCACTCGCGGACAATTTGCCCAGTCGATGATCCTGATGGACCTGATTTGGCCGATTTGACTGATCGACGGTGCAAATCGTCACTGGGCTGGCGTCAGCTGGTGGGCTAGGGTCGCTGCTGGGTGATGGATCCCGCCCGGGTACGTCCCGAACCGCCGACCGGCTGATGGTTCCTGCACGTCGTTGGGCGCACGCGCCCGGATCGTGAGGTCGGGATGTCCACCAAACCTCCCGGCAGGCCGTTCACCGAGTCGGCGCCCCAACCGGCCGTCGACCGCATCGTGCCCGCCACCGCCCATGCGCTGGTTGTCGGGGTGGTGCCCGGGCAGTCGCCGATCGTCGCCGTCACGGCCGCCACCTGGGCAACGGCCGTCGGTGGAACCCTGCACTTCGCGTATGTCGATCCCGAGCGGGTGCTCGACAAGGAGTATGCGGATGGTTCGGTGCGGCATTCCGCCTTGTCACCAGACTCAGACGACGACTCCTGGCTGGAGCGCCAGGAGCAGTTGCGCGCGCAGATCACGTCCGCGCTCACCGGACACGAGGTCCACTGGGAGCTGCATTATCTGGCCGGACGCGCCGACCGTGCCGTCACCCATCTGGCCCGTGCGCTGGACGCGTCCGCGATCGTGGTGGGCGCTCGGCGTCCGGTACCTGGCGAGCGGCTTCGTGAGTTCCTGGCCGCGTCGCTGGGGGCACAGTTGACCCGGCATCAACATCGTCCGGTCCTGGCGGTGCCGGTGGAGGTCGTCGACTGGAAGCACCAGGTGCAGTGACTCCTTCGTCATCCCGGCCACACACTCCTTCGTCATCCCGGCGTAGGCCGGGATCCCCCGACTGGCGCTGGCTGCTCCTGATCCTGCTCGGCGGCACGCTCGGCACAGCGGTCCGCGCGTGGTTGGAGAGCACCTGGCCGGCGCAACCTGGCGCCTGGCCGTGGACCACCTTCTGGATCAACATCGGCGGCTCCCTGATGCTTGGGCTGCTGCTCGAAGGACTCGCGATCAGCGGTTCGGACGCGGGCTGGCGGCGTGGCGTCCGGCTTGGCGTTGGGACGGGAGTGATGGGCGGGTTCACCACCTACAGCACTTTCGCGGTCGAGTCGGTTGAGCGACTGGGTGGTGGTCAGTGGTTGGTCGGGGCTGCCTATGCCCTGGTCAGCGTGGTGTTCGGGATCCTGACTGCGATCGCTGGCCTGCGCTTGGGCAGGACAGTGTTCTCGCGACTGCTCGGGGAGGCGGCATGATCCCGCTGCTGACCGCATTGGCGGGTGGACTCGGAGCGGTCGTCCGCTTCCTGGTCGATCGCCAGATCGCGGCTCGACTGCGAGTCGGGATGCCGCTTGGGACCGTCCTGATCAACGTCACCGGCTCGCTGCTGCTCGGCGTGATCACCGGATGGTGGATGAGCCACAGCGGCGACCCGGGCCTGCGGGCTGTGCTCGGCACGGGGTTCCTTGGTGGCTACACGACCTTCAGCACCGCGTCGGTGGAGGCGGCTCGGCTCGCGCTCGACGGACGGGGCTGGACGACCCTCGTCCACGCCGGCGGCATGCTCGTGCTCAGCCTGCTGACGGCCCTGCTGGGTGTCTATCTCGGGTCGCTCTAGCTCGATTGGCTGGCCCCAAGCTCCTCGCAGAGTGGACGGTCTGTCGGCGTATTAGCGCGAAACGGTCCACTTTGGGGAAACGGGGTGGTGCATGATCCGGCTGGATCGGCTCTTAGCGCGGGTGTTGAATGGGGCCGAGACCAATCGAAGGAGCGCACATGCCTGAAGCCACTGCCTACGCCATCGACGGACCGACCGGACGGTTCGCGCGAACCACGATCACCCGCCGCGAGCCCGGCCCGACCGAAGTGCTGTTCGACATCGTGTACGCGGGCATCTGCCACTCCGACATCCACACCGCACGCGGCGAATGGGGACGCGTCAACTACCCGCTGGTGCCGGGTCACGAGCTGGCCGGCGTCGTGCGCGAGGTTGGCAGCGAAGTCACCAAGTTCGCGCCCGGCGACCGCGTGGGCGTGGGTTGCTTCGTCGATTCCTGCGGCGAGTGCGAGCAATGCCGGGCCGGCGACGAGCAGTTCTGCGATGGCCCGGGCGGCGCGATCTGGACCTACAACGGCACCGGACGCGACGGTCTGCCCACCGCTGGCGGATACTCAACGTGCATCACGGTCGAGCAGGACTACATCTGCCGCATCCCGGACTCGATCGGCCTGCAGCAGGCCGCGCCCCTGCTGTGTGCCGGCATCACGCTGTACTCCCCGCTCAAGCGCTGGGGCGCCGGTCCCGGCAAGCGGGTCGCGATCGTCGGCATGGGCGGCCTCGGCCACATGGGCGTGCAGATCGCGGCTGCGATGGGTGCCGAGGTTGCCGTGATCAGCCAGACCCGCTCGAAGGAGTCAGACGGACGCCGCTTTGGTGCTACGGAGTACTACGCGATCGCCGAACCCGGAACCCTGCGCAGCCTGCGTAAGAGCTTCGACCTGGTGATTTCGACCGTCTCCGGCGACCAGGACCTCAACGCCCTGATCGGAACCCTCAAAGTCGGGGGCGCCCTGGTCGACGTCGGCCTGCCCGAGCACCCGGTCGCGCTCAGCCTTGGCGGACTCACCAGCGGGAACCGAATTCTGGCGGGCTCCCAGATCGGCGGCATCGCTGAAACCCAGGAGATGCTCGATTTCTGCGCCGAGCACGGTCTGGCCGCCCAGGTCGAGGTGATCTCCGGCGAGGACATCAACGCCGCCTACGACCGGGTGGTCGCCTCTGACGTCCGCTACCGCTTCGTGATCGACACCGCGACTTTCGCCGGATGAGCTCGGCCTATGGCCGGTCGGGTGGTCTCGACCGGCCATAGTGCGTCAGCTGCCGGCGTCCGCCACCGCCCTCAGGACTGGGCGGAGGGCGAGCCACCACTGCTCCTTGGGGCGGCTGAAACGCACGTCCATCTCGTCCAGCATCTGTGCCATCGGGAAGCTGGCGACCTTCGATTGCACGAGCCCCACGTACCAGCTGTTTCGCGTCCCGGCGGTGAATTCGGCGCTGATCACGTCCAGCGCTCGCGAGACCAGGCGCACAGCCAGCAGCCGGTCGAACGGGGACGGGCAGCCGCCCTGCTGGATGTGGCCGAGCACGTTCTGGCGTACGTCGTAGAGCCCGCGGCCCTCCTG
>JAKOQD010000276.1 GCA_029778515.1 Actinomycetes bacterium | reverse complement strand
GGCCTGGTGCACGTCTCCGAGCTGTCCTGGAAGCACATCGACCACCCGTCCGAGGTCGTCTAGGTAGGCGACGAGGTCACCGTCGAGGTGCTGAGCGTCGAGATGGACCGCGAGCGCGTCTCCCTGTCGCTGAAGGCGACGCAGGAGGATCCGTGGCAGACCTTCGCGCGCACCCACCAGATCGGCCAGATCGTGCCGGGCAAGGTCACCAAGCTGGTGCCGTTCGGTGCGTTCGTCCGGGTCGAGGAGGGCATCGAGGGCCTGGTGCACGTGTCCGAGCTCGCCGAGCGCCACGTCGAGATCCCCGAGCAGGTCGTCACCGTCAACGACGAGGTCCTGGTCAAGATCATCGACATCGACCTGGAGCGTCGCCGGATCTCGCTGAGCCTCAAGCAGGCCAACGAGGGTGTCGACATCGCCGCGGACGACTTCGACCCCGCGCTGTACGGCATGTCGGCGTCCTACGACGAGCAGGGCAACTACATCTACCCCGAGGGCTTCGATCCGGAGACCCAGGAGTGGAAGCCCGGTTACGAGGCGCAGCAGCGCGCTTGGGAGCAGCAGTACGCCGAGGCCCAGGCCCGTTGGGAAGCCCACAAGAAGCAGGTCGAGGAGGCCGAGGCTGCCGACGTGCAGGCCGCGGTCACCGAGGCCAACACCGCCGCCTACTCCGCGGGTGCAGCCGACACGTCGGCCCCCGAGGGTTCGCTGGCTTCCGACGAGGCGCTGCAGGCGCTCCGCGAGAAGCTGACCGGCGGTCGCTGACCCAGCCAGTAACGACGTGCCCCTCACCGCTTGGTGGGGGGCACGTCGCTTTTTCATCGGCTCTGGCAAACTTGGCGGCATGTACCCCCAGGGGGCGGCCGTGACGGACAACCGCTTCGAGAACTATCCGCCCGCGCCGACGTTCGCTGCTCAGGACGATGTCGCTGCCGAGCCCGTCAGCGGAGTGGTGACCCCGGCGAAGCCGTACTCGATTCCGCCGCGGACAAGGCGACCCAGTCGTCGGGTCATGCTCGCCTTGATGATCGGTGTTCCGGTTGCGGTCGGGCTGGGCATCGCACTGAACGTGGACGACGACGGCGACCACGAAGCGGACGCTGGCTCGTTCCTGCTGGCCGACCACGAGATCAGCGTGCCGCTGAACTGGACGTACGAGCTGTCAGCGGACGGCGAAGCTGCGACGCTGACGAGAGCCGGCAATACCGTGAAGATCGCCGCAGTGCGCCGGTTCGATGGCGAGCAGGCCATCAACGTGATCGGCGAACAGACCGGGGCGTTGGTGCCCACCGACTACACGAGTCGGCGGATGGAGGAACCGGTGGATTCATCGTCCGGTCGCTTCGACCGCGCGACCCTGACCGGAACCGCAGAACTCCATGGTGTCCACGTCCGGATTCTGTCCAACCTGTGGCTCACCGAAGGTGAAGGCCTGATTGCCGTCCGGCTGCTCACCGAGGCCTCGCGCAGCAGTTACACCACCGAGGCGGCCGAGATCGTGCGTGCAGTGGGAGAGAACTTCTGATGTCCGACCAGAACCCCACGCAGTTCGAGAACTACCCGACCGAGCCGGGCGACATGGGTGCGGTCACCGAGCCCGGTCCAGGCGCGTCGTCGGCGCCGCTGGTGGTACCGGCACCACCAGCACAGATCTCTGACTGGTCGGCCGACACCGAGAAGTCAGATGGCACCGCACGGCGTGTGGTGATCGGATCGATCGTGGGCATCGTGGCGCTGGGCTTCATCGGTAGCGTCAGTCGGAACTCCGGGGATGGCGAAAGCTCCGAGGTTTCGTTCACAGCGGCTGCACCCGAGGAGACGATCTACGAGTACGAAGAGGAACCGGAGTCCGGCACTCCCCTGGAGCTGGGGGGCTACGCCGCGACCCTGCCGGACGGCTGGACGCTCGACAACACCAGCGATCAGCTGGCCGTGGCGACCTGCGGCACGAACCGGGTGCTGGTGCGGCTGCTGGACAACTCGGGGCTGAGCGCCACCGAGCGGATCACCGGAGCGATGAAGGGCAGGCTCGGCTCCTTCAAGGGAAGCCTGGACGAACCGGAGGACGTCAGCTTCGGCAGCACGGACGCGGCGCGCATCGTCGGTACGGGCAAGATCGGGAAGACGGCGGCACGCCTGATCGGTCAGCTCTGGGTGGACGCCGACGACAACTCGCTGCTGGTGGTGCAGACGCTCACCGCGAAGCCCGACTCCGAGCGCGCGCTGCAGGCCCAGGACATCGCCGACCAACTGAGCTCGAACTTCGGATGAGCGGGTCGACGGTGCTGGTGGGGCTCACCGGCGGGATCGCGTCCGGGAAGTCGACGGTCGCGGATCTGCTGGCCGCGCATGGCGCAGTGGTGATCGATGCCGACCTGCTGGCCCGGGAGGTGGTCGAACCCGGTTCGCCCGGTCTGGTCGCGGTGGTTGAGCGGTTCGGGACCGGCGTGCTGCGCGCCGACGGCAGCCTCGACCGGCCCGCGCTCGGGCGCCTGGTCTTCGCGGACACGGACGCGCGCCGCGACCTGGAACGCATCATCCACCCGGCGGTTCGGGAGCGCGCGGCCGAGTTGGTCGCGTCCGCTGAGCCGGGGTCGGTGGTCGTGCAGATGATCCCGCTGCTGGTCGAGACCGGGCAGCAGGACGCCTTCGACCTGGTGGTCGTGGTCGACGTCGACCCGGGCGTGCAGTTGGCCCGAGTCCGCGTCCGCGACGGTCTTAGCGAGGCAGAGGCGCTGGCCCGGATCGGTGCCCAGGCCAGTCGCGAAGCGCGACTGGCGGCCGCCGATGTGGTGATCACCAACAACGGTGGTCTGGGCGAACTGCGCGAGCAGGTGGACAAGTTGTGGCGCGAATTCACCAGGAACGAACCCCCCGCAGCGCCCGGTTGGCGGGCGAAACGGAATGTCAGAGGGGACGCATAGGCTCTTCCTCGTGCGACCGATCACTGATGTGCAGCGTCGGGTGGCCCCCTTCAAGGTGGTCGCCGACTTCGAGCCTGCCGGCGACCAGCCGGCGGCGATTGAGGAGCTCGAACGCCGGCTGACCGCCGGTGAGCAGGACGTCGTGCTGCTGGGCGCCACGGGCACCGGTAAGACCGCGACGATCGCTTGGCTGGCCGAGCGGGTGCAGCGTCCGATGCTGGTGATGCAGCCCAACAAGACGCTGGCTGCGCAGTTCGCGAATGAGTTGCGGCAGTTCTTCCCCGATAACGCCGTGGAGTACTTCGTCTCGTACTACGACTACTACCAGCCTGAGGCGTACGTGCCGCAGACCGACACCTACATCGAGAAGGACTCGTCGCTGAACGAGGAGGTGGAGCGGCTCCGGCACTCAGCCACCAACTCGCTGCTGACCAGGCGCGATGTGATCGTGGTCGCGACGGTCTCGGCCATCTACGGGCTGGGCACGCCGCAGGAGTACGTGGATCGAATGGTTCGGCTCCGGGTCGGCGAGGAGACCGACCGGGACGGCCTGCTGCGACGCCTGGTCGACATCCAGTACGTCCGCAACGACCTGGCCGCGACCCGGGGCACGTTCCGGGTGCGCGGCGACACGGTCGAGGTGTTCCCGATGTACGAGGAGCACGCCGTCCGGGTGGAATTCTTCGGCGATGAGATCGAGGCACTGAGCACGCTGCACCCGTTGACCGGCGAGATCCTCAGCAACGACCAGGAGATCTACGTGTTCCCCGCCTCGCACTACGTCGCCGGTCCGCAGCGCATGGAACGCGCGATCGACGGCATCGAGAGCGAGTTGGCAGTGCGGCTCGCCGACCTAGAGGCCAACAGCCAACTGCTGGAAGCGCAACGGCTGCGGATGCGAACCGGATACGACATCGAAATGATGCGCCAGATCGGTACCTGTTCCGGCATCGAAAACTACTCGCGGCACATTGATGGCCGCGCGCAGGGGAGTGCGCCCAACTGCCTGCTGGACTACTTTCCCGAGGATTTCCTGCTGGTGGTGGACGAGTCCCACGTCACCATTCCCCAGATCGGCGGCATGTACGAGGGCGACATGTCCCGCAAGCGCACCCTGGTCGAGCACGGCTTCCGGCTGCCGTCCGCGATGGACAACCGGCCGCTGCGCTGGGAAGAGTTCGTCGACCGGATCGGGCAGACCGTGTACCTCTCGGCCACGCCCGGACCGTACGAAATGGCCAAGTCGGACGGTTACGTGGAGCAACTGATCCGGCCCACCGGCCTGGTCGACCCTGAGATCGTGCTCAAGCCGACCAAGGGTCAGATCGATGACTTGATGGCCGAGATCCGCGCGCGGGCGGAGAGGAACGAGCGGGTGTTGGTGACCACGCTCACTAAGAAGATGGCCGAGGACCTCACCGACTACCTGATGGAGAACGGCGTCCGCACCCGCTACCTGCACTCCGAGGTGGACACCCTGCGGCGAATCGAACTGCTCCGGGAACTCCGGCTCGGCGTCTATGACGTGCTGGTCGGCATCAACCTGCTGCGCGAGGGCCTCGATCTGCCCGAAGTGAGCCTGGTGGCCATTCTGGACGCCGACAAGGAAGGCTTCCTGCGCAGTGAGCGGTCGCTGATCCAGACGATCGGACGCGCCGCGCGAAACGTGGCCGGCCAGGTGCACATGTACGCCGACAAGATCACCCCGTCCATGGCCGCGGCGATCGACGAGACCAATCGGCGGCGGGAGAAGCAGGTCGCCTACAACACGGAACGTGGGATCGATCCACAGCCCCTGCGCAAGAAGATCGCAGACCTCACCGACCTGTTGGCCAGGGAGGATGCCGATACCGAAGGTCTGGTCAGCCGGGCCGGCGGTGGGCGTCCGGTCAGCCCGACGCCGATGTCGACGCAGAAGAACCGCGACCTCGGCGCGATGCCGTCCAGCGAGCTGGCCGGGCTGATCAGTGAACTGAACGAGCAGATGCACTCGGCCGCGGCGGAACTCCAGTTCGAGCTGGCTGCCCGGTTGCGCGACGAGATAGCCGACCTGAAGAAGACGCTGCGGCAGATGCTGGAGGCCACCAAGTGAGGCCTCGCCCGCAGCCGGTGGTTGGTGTGTCCCGGAAGTGCCGTGGGAGACTGCTGCGATGCATGTGACGCTCGAGGTCTGGCTGGTAACGATCGCGATCATGGCCGCGGTGCTGATCGTCGACCTGGTCGTGATCGGCCGGCGTCCGCACGAACCGTCCATGCGTGAAGCCGGTACTGCGATCGGCATCTTCTCCGGGCTGGCGGTGCTGTTCGGGCTGGGCGTGTGGTGGTTCGCTGGTGCCCGCTTCGCCGGCGAGTTCTTCGCCGGCTGGCTGACCGAGTACAGCCTCAGCATCGACAACCTGTTCATCTTCGTCATCATCATGGCCAACCTGCGGGTGCCCAGGCAGTTGCAGCAGTTCGCACTGATGGTCGGCATCGTGCTCGCCCTCGTGTTCCGTGGCATCTTCATCGCCCTCGGCGCGGCGGCGATCGAGCGGTTCAGTTGGGTGTTCTTCCTGTTCGGTGCCTTCCTGATCTGGACCGCCGCCAAGCTCTACATCGACTATCGCCAGCACGATGAGGAGGAAGAGGCCACCGAGAACGCGGTGATGCGCTGGGTGAAGCGGACGCTGCCGTCCACACCCGATTTCCACGGCACCAAGCTGACGGTCGTGGCGGCGGGCAAGCGGCTGATCACGCCGATGTTCTTTGTGATCGTGGCCCTCGGCACCACCGACCTGCTCTTCGCCCTGGACTCGATTCCAGCGATCTACGGTCTCACCCAGGAGCCCTACCTGGTCTTCGCGGCGAACGTGTTCGCGCTGATGGGCCTGCGCCAGCTGTACTTCCTGATCGGCGGGCTGCTGCAACGCCTGGTCTATCTGGCGGTTGGACTCTCGGTGGTGTTGGCGTTCATCGGGGTGAAGCTGGTGCTGCACGCCATGCACGAGTACCACTGGGACGAGCGGCTCGGCTTCAACGGCGAGATCCCGATCTGGGCGTCGCTGACCTTCATCCTGGTAACCCTCGGGGTGACCACCGTGGCCAGCCTGGTCAAGTCCCGGCGCAGCGACGCACTACCCGAGTAGGGTCGGCTGGAATCCGTCCGCGCCGGTCACCCAGTCCGGAGTGCCGCGTCCGCTGAGCCAAGCCCAGAGCCGGACGTCACTGCCGCTGACCACCAACCGGTCCGCGCCGTGGCCGAGTTCGGTCACCAGGGAATCGGCCTCGATCCGGAG
>JAKOQD010000275.1 GCA_029778515.1 Actinomycetes bacterium | reverse complement strand
CGGGGTACATGTGTTGACCCGGCACCGCCGCGGCCATCGATCGCTGGTGTCGATGGTGTCCGACCGGGTGGTCGTGGACACCCGCGAACCGGTGGAGGGCCAGCTCGACGGCGATGCTGTCGGACCCAGGCAACGAATGACCTGCGAGGTGCGCCCGGGGGCTCTCGTAGTGCGGATGCCCGCTTGACTCCGCGCAGATAGTTCCCCAGCGAGGCCCGGACCGGCTACCATTAGCAGCAGTAGTCGCTGTACCGGCTCGTCATCCCAGCCGGGAGGGCGGCCAAACTCCTCGGGGGGTGCGGGGACAACAAGTCGGTTCCGGAAGTCGGAACCGTACGCATCAAGAAGGAGTTTGTGCATGGCCACCGGCACTGTGAAGTGGTTCAACGCGGAAAAGGGCTTTGGTTTCATCGCCCCGGACGGCGGCGGACCTGATGTCTTCGCCCACTACAGCGCGATTTCCAGCTCGGGTTTCCGCACGCTGGACGAGAACCAGAAGGTTCAGTTCGAGATCACCCAGGGCCCCAAGGGTCCCCAGGCCTCGAACATCAGCCCGCTCTGATCTGGCAGACAGCCTGACTTAGCAACGAACCGGCTCCCCCGCTCAGGCGAGGGGGCCGGTTCTGCGTTTGAATGACCTCATGACCGATGTGTTCTGCCAGATCATCACTGGTGAGCTCGCCGCGCCTGAGGTATGGCGGGACGAGCGGGTGGTGGCGTTCCTCGACCATCGTCCGGTATTCAAGGGGCATGTGTTGGTGTGCCCGGTGCAGCACTTCGCGACTTTGCCGGAGCTGCCGGGCGAACTCTTCGAGCCGCTGTTCGGGACGGCCGCGCGGATCGCGGCTGCGCTGCGTCCGGCGTTCGGGGCCGAAGGCAGCTTCGTGGGCCTGAACAACGTGGTCAGCCAATCCGTGCCACACCTGCACGTGCACGTGATCCCCCGCACGAAGGGGGACGGGCTGCGTGGCTTCTTCTGGCCGCGGACGCGGTACGTCGCCGGCGAGGAGGCCGAATACGCATCCCGCCTGCTCGCGGCGCTGGCGGCGTAGGCTGCACGCATGAGCGTGAATCCGAGGATCGAAGAAGTTCCGGCGTGGGTGAGCGTCGGCGTCCGCCAGGTGGCTCGCATGGACGAGTTGTCGACGGTGTTCCCCGCCGCTTACGAACGGGTGTCAGCAGCGATCGGGGCCGCTGGCGGCCAGCTCGTCGGGCCTGCCTACGCACGCTACTTCGGCATGCCGCGCGACACGGTGGACGTGGAGATCGGCTTCGGCGTGGCTGGTCCGATCGACGTACCCGGCCTGGTGGTCACCCAGAACCCAGCGTTCAAGGCCGCAATCGGCACCCATGTCGGCCCGTACGCTGCGTTGCCGGACGCCTACGGCGAACTCATGACGTGGATTGGTGACCAGCAGGTTCGGACCACCGACGAGATGTTCGAGTTCTACGACAGCATGCCCGACGAGCTGCCGGAGTCGACCGTGACCCGAATGGTGTTCCCGCTGGCGTCGTGATGCCGAGCGTCGGTTTCGTGCCGCGGGGAACCCGGTGCTAGGCTGATCGGGCTGTTTACGGCATGGGGCTATGGCGCAGTTGGTAGCGCGTCTCGTTCGCAATGAGAAGGTCAGGGGTTCGAATCCCCTTAGCTCCACCACTAAGACCCCTAGTCAACTAGGGGTCTTTTCAGTCTTCCTTGCCACCCGGAGCCGGCGGGCACTCCAGTACCTCGATCGAATTCCCGGGGAAGAGCCGCAGGTGCGGGTGTGCGGCGAACGTCAGCTGGGACGGTGACGTCGCCACCTTCGGCGGGATGCGGGCGGTCTGGTTCGCCGATCCGGACGGCAACATCATCAACCTGGAAAGCAGTTCCTAAGCGCGGACGAAGCGAATCACCAGGTTCTTGATCGCGTGGTGGTTGCGATAGCCGCAGCGGGTAATCGCAGGTGATCAGGCCACGAGCCATCCATTGGCCAGTGAGTTCTGGAAAGCCCTCCTGGAAACACTTGCGGAGCTTATCGATAGTCGTTATGTTGTAATGACTATCGATAATCCGAGGAGTCGTGATGATTCATATCCTGCCGATGATCCTGATGCTGGCGGTTCTCGGAGGCATCGCTTGGTTCGCGCTCGCAGTCGCCCACGGTCGGATCCCGTTGGCGAAGGTGGTCACGGCGGTCGCGCTCATCTTCGGGATCGGCGCCGCGGTCGTGACTGCGCTCAGCCTGATCGACCCACTTTTCTACGACCGCACCACCGTGGCGGTCCCACTCGTCCCGTTCCAACCCCATCCAGCCCCAGGAATCACGCTCGAAGGCATGACCGCCACCATCGTCGGCGGCGGCGTGGATCGAGCCACGCTCACCCTCACCGGCCTCTCTTGGCCGGCCAAGTCGCTCATCGTTTCCAGTTGGGTGCTGCAGGGAGCGACCTGGGTTGCGGTCTGCTTCGTCGCACTCCGGCTCGCCCGCTCACTCGACCAGGGGGACATTTTTCGCGATGGCACCCAGGCACTGCTGCGAGTCGCAGGCATCGTCGCGGTCAGCGGACTACTGGCCGCAATCCTCGCCGACCTGGGCGCATGGCGGGCCGGAACCGAAGCCTTGCAGCACTACGGCGGTGCCGCCGAAGGAGCGATCGCTGGCCTTGACCCGTTCGACAATCTGGCTCAGTACGGTTGGCCGGAGCCGTACGGGCTTCTGGTCAACATTCCCTTCTGGCCGCTCACCGCAGGACTGGGACTGGCCTTGATCGCTGCCGCGTTCAAAGCCGGTCACAAGCTCCGCGAGGACACCCAGGGCCTGGTCTGATGCCACCAGAGGACGAGATCGGACGCATCCACTGCCGCCTCGACGAGCTGCTGGCGGAACGCGGAATGACGCTCACCCGGCTCGCCGAGCTGGTCGGGGTGAGCCTGGTGAACCTTTCGATCCTGAAGAACGACCGGGCCCGTGCGATCCGGTTTTCCACGCTCACCGCCGTCTGTGACGTGCTGGAATGCCAGGTGGGCGATCTGCTGGTCGTCCACCGCTGAACATTCCAGGCCTCAAGCCGAGGCTGAAGGTGGGATGGCGTTCCGCGTCCGCAGCTTGACGCTGCTGCGCAGCCGCTCTTGGATGGACTGAACAGGGCCCGCGGCCAGCCTGCCAAGGCTACGCGCCCACCCGGTCACGCCAAGGGGTGGTGCATGAAGGGATTGGCACGAACGCTCGTGCTGAACGGCACCGTGGACCCCGCAGCCATGTCGCTGGCCGTCGAGCAGTTCGGCGAGTCGCCCGAACTCGTGAATCACCTGGTGCAGCGGCGCCTGGCCACCGAGATCGAAGTCGCCCAGGCGATCGCTGACCAGACCGACCACACGTTCTACGACCTTGCCGGGGTCCAGCTCGACCCCGCCGTGGTGGCGCTCGTTCCCGGGCACCTCTGCCGGAAGTACCAGCTGATCCCCATCGAGATGCGTCCGGCCGAGGCATACCCGATGCCGCGGCGGGTGATCCTGGCAGAAGCCGAGGAGCAGAGCGACGAGCTCGTACTGGGCATGGTCGACCCGACCGACATCATCGCCATCGACGATGTGGCCAGCATCACCGACACGGTGATCGAGCCGGTCGTGGTCACCCGCAGCGCCCTCGCCCAGGCCTTCGAGCACTTCATCCGCTCGGACGAGGAACTCAGCGAGATCTCGGCAGCACTGGAAGAGGACGTGGCTGCCGACACCCCGATCTTCACCGAGAATCTGGACGGGCAGGCCAGCGACGCCCCAGTGGTCCGGTTCGTCAACCTGTTGATCGCGCAGGCGGTGAACGACCGGGCCAGCGACATCCACATCGAGCCCGGCGAGCACAATCTCACCGTCCGCTTCCGGATCGATGGCGTGCTGCACGAGATGCAGCGGGCCGACCGGGCCATCCAGGACGGCATCATCTCCCGGCTGAAGATCATGTCGCAGATCGACATCGCCGAACGCCGCCGACCCCAGGACGGTCGCATCTCGATCAACCACGAGGGCCGCCAGGTCGACCTGCGCGTGGCCACCGTGCCGACGGTGTGGGGCGAGAAGATCGTCATGCGCATCCTCGACAACAAGGCCAACTCGATCTCGATGCAGGACCTGGGCATGTCGGCCCTCAACACGGACCGGTTCAACCGGGCGATCACCCGTCCGCACGGCATGATCCTGGTCACCGGGCCGACCGGGTCGGGCAAGTCGACCACCCTGTACGCGTCCATGGGCGAGGTGGCCAGCCCGCGGGTCAACGTGATCACGATCGAGGACCCGGTCGAGTTCCGCATCCCCGGCATCAGCCAAATCCAGGTGAACCCGAAGGCCGGACTGACCTTCTCCTCCGCTCTGCGCGCGGTGCTGCGCTGCGACCCGGACGTGGTGCTGGTCGGCGAGATCCGGGACCAGGAGACCGCGATCACCTCGATCGAGGCGGCCCTGACCGGTCACCTGGTGTTCTCGACCCTGCACACGAACGACGCACCCAGCGCGCTCACCCGGCTGATCGAGATCGGCGCCGAGCCCTATCTGGTGGGCACCGCGCTGTCGGTTGCGGTGGCGCAGCGCCTCGCTCGCCGGCTCTGCGAACGCTGCCGGACGCCGATCCCGTACGACCCGGCGCTGCTCGACCGGCTGGAGTTCCCGCACGATCGGAGCCGGCCGCCGTCGCTGTATCGGGCGAACGGGTGCTCGGTCTGTGCCGGCACCGGATACCGCGGACGCCTCGCGCTGCACGAGGTGATGGTGGTCACCGAGGAGATCGAGCAAATGGTCGTGCGCAGCGCCACCGGAGGCGAGCTGCGCGGCCTGGCCATCGCCCAGGGCATGGTGCCGCTGCGGCTGGACGGCTTCCAGAAGGTGGCCGCGGGCCTCACCACGATCGAAGAGGTCCTGCGCGTCTCGCTCTAGCGATCCGTCCGCCAACTGTAACCCCGGCGACGGATGCCGCCCACACTGATCATCGCCAAGGATTCGTGGTCGTGAACCAGCAGGTCAACCGTCATCCGGGAGCAGGCCGGGATCTCGTCGCGACCTGTGGATCAAGGCTTGAGACCGGGGAGTTATCCACAGACTCGATCAGCACCTTCGCCCATCCCGCGCAGAGCCACCAGACTCATTCAATGCGAAGCGCTCGTCCGGTCATCCTGCCGACCCAACCGGCCACCAAGGACATCCTCCGGTCGGCCGGGTTCACTCGCGCCATGATCGAGACCCAGCTCAGGGCTGGCCGGCTGGTGCGGCTCCGTGCAGGTGTGTTCCTGGCGGCGTCCGCTCTGCCAGCGGAACCGGTCGGCCACCACCTCGTCCTGGCCCACGCCGAGCAGACCAGGTACCCGGAGGCGGTGCTCAGCCACGAGTCGGCAGCAATCGTATGGAACCTGCCGATTCCTGGCGTCCGGCCGTGGCACGAGTCACCGGCTGCGATCACCTTTCCGGCCGGGACGACCCAGCGGTCGCGACACGGGGTGGCCAATCATCACATCGGCAAGTTGCCGCCGCACCATCTGGGCCGTGATGCGGCTGGGTACATCGTCACATCTGTCGCCCGCACCGCAGTCGACCTCGCTGGGCGCCATCCCCTGCCCGAGCAGCTGGTACTGCTGGATGCGGCCGCCCGTCGCATCTGCGAATCTCTGGTCGCCAACCCAAGACGACGCGACTACGCCAACCCGAAGCTGATCGCCGAAGCCCGGCGCTTGTTACTGGAGGCAGCTACGGTGATACGTTCGGGCCGCCTTCGCTTGGGCATTTCACTGTGCACACCTGAGCGGGAATCGGCAGCGGAGTCGTTGTCGGCGGGTCACCTCCATCTGGCCGGCATTCCCACGCCACTGTTCAACCCGCCGATCCACACCGCTAAGGGCACCCTGTACCCCGACTGCTACTGGCCGGACCACAACCTGATCGGCGAGTGTGACGGCAAAGTGAAGTACCGCGACCCAGAAGCCGCCGTGAGGGAGAAGGAGCGCGAGCAGGTCTTCCGTGACGACGGCTACCGGATGGTGCGGTGGCTCGCGAAGGAAGCTATGTTCGCGCCGTCGGTCATGACGACACGAGTCTGGCGCAAGCTGGACGAATGAACCCAGCTTTGACCGGTTATCAGGGCTGCTCGAACGGCCGCGTTGAACTCAACCCAAAAACTGCTGGCCATGAGGCCTGAAATCGGCTTCATAACCGGTAGTAGTTGGGTTGGCAACTCCGCACCATCTGTGGCGGCCGCCATAACCGGCCAAAGTTGGGTTCGTCGCTGCCAAACCTGGCAGGCTCACCGATCGGTGACCGGATCGAAGGTCGGATAGCCGAGTGAGGTCGCGGTGGCAATAATGGTGGCGTCATGGCTGACAATCGTGGCATCGAGGCCGGCGGCAATCACAGAGCCAAGGTGGATCGCGTCCAGGGTCTTGACGTGCGGTTGGATCGCCTCGGCCGCAGCCAGCACTCCCTCTGTGATCGGCACCAGGCTCAGCACGTCCAGCACCTCGTCCCGCCGATTCACCGGCAAGCCTTCGCGGCGAAGGATCCTGGTGAGCTCGGTGCGCAGCATCCGCGACGAGACCAGCAGGTGCTCATCATCAGCCGTCACCTGATCGATCCACTTTGCCGCCGAGGGCGAGTGGCCGAGCAGTGCGCGAAGGGCAACTGACGTATCCAGGTAGAAGGTCGTCAACGATCACGCTCTTCGGCCAGCAGTTCGTCGATCGTGGCAGCGGTGCTCAACTCATGGCGGGGCAACTCCGACAGGCGCGAACCGGCAGCGCGTTTGCGTGGCAGCAGTTCGAGTTCACGCCCTCTGGGCACCAGCCGGGCGACTTCCCGGTTGTGCCGAGTGACTCGATAGGTCTCGCCGGCCTCAACGTCCGCGAGCATGGCAGTGGGGTTCTGTCGCAACTGGCCCACCGTGATGGTCTTCATAGACCAAAGGGTAGCCAAATGTCTACGAATATCTACATGCGGCTGGATGAGCAATCTAGACGAGCCCGATCAGCCGAGGCGAACCTGAGTTCTGGAGGTCGGACCTGCGGAGACACCCGACTAGAAGGTCTCCGCAGGTCCGACGCCTGAACCGCCCCCCAGTTCAGCCCAGCCAGCCGCCTACTGCTCGGCCAACTGGGAGTAGATGCCGAAGATCGGCATGTAGAGCGCAAGCACCATCGAGCCGATCAGCAGGCCGATCATCACGATCAGGATGGGCTCGATAGTGCTGGCCAATTGGTCGGTGGCCGTCTTGGCCTCCGCCTCGTACATGTCGGCGATGCTGGCCAGCATGTCCGGCAGTGTGCCCGACTCCTCACCCACCGACACCATCTGGGCCACGATCGGCGGGAACACCGCGGCTTTCGCCAGCGGCGCCGCGAACGACCTGCCCTCGCGCACCGACTTCTGCACGTCGAGCACGGCCTGCTCGATCGCCCAGTTGTTGGACGCCTTCCCGACCGTCGACAGCGCCTGCAGCAACGGGACGCCCGCGGCCAGCATCATCGACAGGTTCCGCGAGAACCGGGCCACCGCGACCTTCGTCATCAGGGTGCCGAAGATCGGCATCTTCAGCTTGTACGGGTCGATCACCTTGCGCACGGCCTCGGTATTGCGGTTGCGCATCCACCAGAACCAGAACGCCACCACCGCCACGATCAGCAGCGGCAGCAACCAGACCATGTTGTGCGACATGGTGACCAGGATCTGGGTTGGCAACGGCAGCTCACCGCCCATGGACGCGAACATGCCCTCGAAGATGGGCACGATGAAGGCGATCATGCCGATCACGGCCAGCACCGCGATCACCAGCACCACCATCGGGTAGGTGGACGCGGCTTTCAGCTTGTCCTGCAGTTCGGCGTCCGCTCCGTAGCTCTTCGCGGCCAACTCCAGCGAGTCGCCCATGAAGCCGCCAGTCTCGCCGACCTTCACCAGGTTCACCATCAGCGGCGGGAAGGCGTGCGGCTGCTTCGCCAGCGCCGCCGAGAACGAATGTCCGGTCTCCAGGTCAGCATGCACCGCGGTCAGCGCCGACCGCAGTGACGCGTCCTCGGTCTGTTCGATCAGCACCGACAGCGATCGCATCAGCGGCAGGCCGGCGTTGATCAGGCCGGCCATCTGCTTCGCGAACAACGCCAGCGGCTTCACCTTCACCCGGCCTTCGCGGTTGAACAGCTTCACGTCGCGGTTCAACCCGGTCTTCGAGACCGCCTGGATCTTCAGCGGCATCAGGCCCTGGGCGCGCAGCTTCAGCGCCACCGCGTTCGCCCCGGACGCCTCCAGCGTGCCCTTGACCACCGGGCCTCCGGTCGGCGAGACGGCCTGGTAGGTGAACTCCTCCATCAACGCCATCAGGCACCCACCCTGGCCCGCTGCTGCATCGCCGCGTGCTGCGACCAGGCGTCCGCGTCGAGATCCTGCGGCCGTACCCGGACGTTGTCCAGCGCCCGCGGGTCGACCACGAAGCCCTGCGCCACCTGCCGCGACACCGTGCCGGACGCGACCAGCTCGACGAGGCTCTGGTCGAGGGTGTGCATCCCCAGCGGCGAACTGGACTGCATCACCGAGTACAGCTGCTGCACCTGGCCTTCACGGATCAGGTTCGCCACGGCCGGCGTGTGCACCAGCACCTCGGTGGCCAGCACCCGACCGCCACTTTGGGCGCGCGGCAGCAGGGTCTGGCTGACCACCCCCTGCAGGGTGTCGCCGAGCTGGGAGCGCACCTGGCTCTGCTGCCGTGCCGGGAAGGTGTCGATGATGCGGTCGATGGTCTTGGCCGCACCCTGGGTGTGCAGGGTGCCGAGCACGAGCTGGCCGGTCTCCGCTGCGGTCAGGGCGATCGAGATCGACTCCGGGTCGCGCAACTCGCCGATCAGCACGACGTCGGGATCCTGCCGCAGGATGTGCCGCAGGGCGTCCGCGAACGAAGGCGTGTCCGAGCCGATCTCGCGCTGGTGGATCAGCGAGCGCTTGGAAGTGTGGATGTACTCGATCGGGTCCTCGACTGTGATGATGTGCGCCGGCACCTCACGGTTCACCACGTCGACCATCGCCGCCAGGGTGGTCGACTTGCCCGAGCCGGTGGGCCCGGTCACCAGCACCAGCCCACGCGGACGCAGGGCCAGCTCGCGCGCTACCGGCGGAATGCCGAGTTCAGCCAGGGTCTTCACCTGCTCTGGGACGAGCCGCAGCGCGGCTGCCACTCCCCCGATCTGGTGAAAGACGTTCACCCGGAATCGCCCGATGCCGGGGACCGAGTGCGCGAGGTCGACCTCGGATTCCACCTTGTAGAGGTCACGAAGTGCAGGCCCCATAATCGCCAGCAGCGCCGTTTCCAGCCAGGCTCCCGACAGTTGGTCGGAGTAGCCGGGGACGCCGATGAGCGCGCCATCGAGCCGCATCAGCGGCGGGTGGTCGGCCGAGAGGTGCACGTCGGACGCGCGGGCCTGCACGGCCGTGGCCAGCAGCCGATCGAGCGCGGTGAGTTCGGGCATAGTCATTCCTCAGGGCTGCTGGACGAAGATGAGGGCGGTGACGGTGCCGGTGACTACGACCGGCACCTCGTCGCCGGTGCTGACCAGCACCTGGACGATCTGCACCAGCCGTGAGCCCGTCCGCAGCTTGTCCACGAACTCCGCGACCTGCGCGGTGGAGTCCGTGGTGATGGTGAAACTGACGGACGTCTGCAGCCGCGGCGATTCCGCGGCGCTGCCATCGGCGGGTGCGGACGGCTGGGCGGCGGCATCGGCTACCACCCCGGCGGGCGGAGTGAACGCAACAGTGTCGCCGATCGCGAAGTTCTCCAGGTGCGTCCCGCTGGCCTTGGCGGCCGCGACCGCCAGCTTGGACGCCTGGTCGAGCGACGCGGTGACCGGGATCTGCTGACGCAGCCCGTCGAGTTCGGCGGTGAGGGCCGGCAGTTCGGCCTGCTGCTTGGCCAGTTCCTGGATCCGGGCCGCCTGCACGTCGTTGGACTGGGCCACGGACAGTCGCTGCGCCTCCACCTCTAGGTGGCCGGTGTACAGCGGCCAGGCCACCATGAAAATGCCGACGGCCAGCATTCCGACCACCAGTACGGTGCCGATCAGGTTG
>JAKOQD010000274.1 GCA_029778515.1 Actinomycetes bacterium | reverse complement strand
TAACAAAGGGGGGGTAAGGCGGCGGTCCGAAGTCGGGTACGGCGGGGGAGTGTCTGCACCTGCAGGGCCGCCGCCTTATGGCTGGATCACAGTTCGCGCATGGACACGAGCAGGCGGCGCAGTGAGGCCACCCGGGCCGGGTCGATTCCGTGCGCTGCCGCGTACTCGTCGAGGGCGCATTCCTGTTCGTCGTGGGTGCAGGAACGCGGACAGTCGGCCGTCCCCGGCGCCAGGTCGCTGAAGGCGTGGATGACCCGGTCGGCATCGACGTGGGCCAGGCCGAAGGAGCGCACACCGGGGGTGTCGATCAGCAGGCCGCCACCGAACGGGAACCCGTAGGCCGACGTCGATGTATGCCGGCCGCGGCCCGTGACCGCATTCACCGATCCGGTCGCCCGGTCAGCTGCCGGTACCAGCGAATTCACCAGCGTCGACTTCCCCACTCCGGACTGGCCGACCAGAACCGTCGTGTGGGACTGCAGGGCGGTGATGAGGTCCGCATCGATGACCAGCGTGCCGTCAGGGCGGCGCCGGACGGTGAAGACGTCGAACTGCACCCCGGGGTACAGGCTCAGCAGTTCGTCGGGTGCGGCCAGGTCGGCCTTGGTCAGGATCAGCAGGGGTGCGATCTCGGCGTCGAACGCGGCCACCAGGCAGCGATCGATGAATCCCAGACTGGGTACCGGGTCAGCCAGCGACGACACGATGGCCAGCCGGTCGGCGTTGGCCACGATCACCCGCTCGGTGGGGTCGGTGTCGTCCGCGGTGCGCCGCAGTATCGTGCGCCTGGTTTCCCGCGCGACGATCCTGACCAGCGCGTCGTCACTGTCCGGCAGGGGCCCGTCGATGCCCACCCGGTCACCGACCACCAGTCCCTTGCGGCCCAGGTGGCGGGCCCGCACCGCCATGACCTCCCGCTCACCGGCCAGCACCGTGAACCGGCCGCGATCCACCGCGATGACGGTGCCGGGAATGGCCTTGGCGAACTTCGGGCGCTGCTTGCTGCGCGGGCGGGTGGAGCGGCCCGGCCGGATGCGGACATCGTCCTCGTCGAGTTCGCGGATCACGCCACCATGCCCTCCCACCGCGCAACGAAGTCGGGCATCGTTTTGGCCGTGGTCCCCGGGTCGGCGACACCCAGACCCGGGATGCGCAGGGCCAGGATGGCACCCATCGTGGCCATGCGGTGGTCGGCGTAGGTCTGGATCGTCGCGTCGCTGCTGGCTCGCCGCCCGGCAGGGTCGATCACAAGCGCGTCGGGTTCGACCTGCACGGCCACGCCGACCCGTTCGAGTTCAGCCGCGATCGCGACCAGTCGATCGGTCTCGTGGCCGCGCAGGTGAGCGATACCGGACAGGCGGCTGGGCGAGGTCGCGAAAGCCGCGATCGCCGCGATGGTCGGCGTGAGCTCACCGACCGCCCGCAGGTTCACGTCGAAGCCGGGGTACTCGTCGGGACCCGTCACTGTCAGGCCAGGTGACACCTGCGCTCCCAGCTGGCTCAGGAAGCCGCGCCAGTAATCGCCGGCCTGTGTGGTGTGGGTGGGCCAGTCGGCGACGCTCACCGTCGAGCCGGTGACCACGGCAGCGGCCAGGAAAGGCCCGGCGTTGGACAGGTCGGGCTCGATGTGCCAGAGGTGGGCGGCGATCTGGCCGGGCTCGACCTGCCACTCGTCGCCCTCACCGAACACCGTCACCCCGGCCTGCGCGAGCATCGCCACCGTCATCTCGATGTGGGGGACGCTGGGCAGCGGCGGACCGACATGGCGTAGGTGCAGGCCGCGTTGCATCCGCGCTCCGCTGAGCAACAGCCCGCTCACGAACTGGCTGGACGCTGAGGCGTCGAGAGCCACCGAGCCGCCGCGCAGCGATCCGCCTTGCACGTCGAAGGGGAGCGCATCGCCGGTGACGTCGCCACCGAGGTCGCGCAAGGCCCGCAGCATCGGTGCCAGGGGGCGGGTCCGGGCCTGCTCGTCGCCGGTGAAGGTGACGGTGCCGCTGGCCAGCGCGGCAACCGGCGGTAGGAAGCGCATCACGGTCCCGGCCAGACCGCAGTCGATGGTCGCCGGGCCGCGCAGCGGGTGTCCGGTGATCCGCAGATCGGTGTCGGTGTCGATCGCAGCGCCGAGCGCCCGTAACCCGGCGATCATCAGCCGGGTGTCGCGGGCGTCGAGCCAGCCGGAGATCCGACTGTCGCCGGGTGCCAGCGCAGCCAGCACCAGCGCCCGATTGGTCATCGACTTCGACCCCGGGATCTGCACGTGGGCGGTGAAGGGCCGCTCGCAGTGCGGTGCCGCCCAGATCTCCACGGTCCCAGGCTAGTTGGTGGCGCACACGCCCCGGCGGACAATGGTTGGCATGGACTCTGGAATCCAGCGGCTGTCGCCCGAAGATCTGACGGTGCTGGCCACCGACGCGGGTCAGGTGCCCATGCACATGGCCGCGGTGCTCGAGTTCGGGCCGGTCATGGACGTTGCGGCGCTGGTGGCCACCTTGGGGGAGCGGCTGAGCAGTGTGCCGCGCCTGCGGCAGCGGTTGCTGCGCCCGGGCTGGGGTGGGGGCCGCCCGTTCTGGGTCGACGATGAGACGTTCGACCTGGCCCGGCACGTCCAGCAATCGTCGTCGCCGGCCGGTGACCTGGTGTGCCGCCGGCTGTGCGCGGAGCACCCGCTGTGGCGGATGTACTACAGCGACAGTGGCGGTGACGTGCGGGTCGTGATCGTGCTGCACCATGTCCTGGCCGACGGGATGGGCGGGCTGGCAGCGCTGGCCGGGCTGGTCGACGGGGTGCCGGTTCCACAGCCGCGTGCGCCGCGTCCGGTCCCGACCCGGCGCCAGGTGCGACGCGACGCTGTGGCGCAGCGGCGGGCCGTGCGCAGCAATGCTGGCGCCAGCCTGCGCCGACTGGTCGCAGGCATGCGTGAGATGGGGCTGGGCAGCAGCCGGCCCACTCTGGTCGCGCGCACTTCGATCCTGCGGCCCACGTCCGCCCGTCGGCAGGTGCGCACCGTGGAAGCCCGGTTGGCTGAGGTCGTCGACGCCGGGCATCGGCAGGGCGCCACCGTCAACGATCTGGTGCTGGCGGCAGTGGCGGGGAGCCTGGAAGGGTTGCTCGACCGCAGGGGGGAACATCCCGCGCAGCTGGTCATCTCGGTGCCGGTGTCCGGGCGAACCCGCGCCGGCGAGCTTGGTAACCAGGTGGGTGCCGTGCCGGTCGCCATCCCCACCGGGTGCAGCCGCCAGGAGCGCCTGCGCCACATCGTCGCGAGCACCGCCCGCGCGAAAGGGCAGCAGCGAGGAAGCTCCGCGCAGGTTCTCGGAGTGGTGTTCCGCGGACTGGCAGCCGTGGGCGTCGGGCAGTACTTCGTCGACCACCAGCGGCTGGTGCATTCGTTCGAAACCAACCTGCGCGGCCCCGACCAGCCGTTGTGGATGGGCGGCCAGCGGTTGCGGCGCATCGTGCCGATCGCGGTGAACCCGGGCAACGTGGGGGTGTCCTTCGACGTGCTGTCGTACGCGGGCACGCTGGTCATCTCGATCGTGGCCTGCCCGCGGATTGTTCCCGAGATAGAGGTGGTGGCGGGCCTGCTGGCCGCAGAGCTGGCGGCTTTGCTGGCATGAGGTGACCCGCGTGGTGAGATGGAGCCATGTGCGGCAGATACGCGGCGAGCAAGGACGTGGCCACCCTCGTGGAGGAGTTCCACGTCGCGCGGCCCCCGGACGAGACCCTGCCCGAGGACTTCAACGTGGCCCCCAGCAAGCAGGTCTACATGGTTGTGGACCGGGAGACCGACGATGGGGTGCAGCGGCAACTGCGCACCGCCAAGTGGGGACTGGTGCCGAGCTGGGCGAAGGACCCCAAGATCGGTAATCGGATGATCAACGCCCGGATCGAGACAGCCGCGGAGAAGCCCTCGTTCCGCAGGGCATGGTCGAAGCGGCGCTGCCTGCTGCCTGCCGACGGCTACTACGAGTGGTACGCCGCAGAGGGTCCCAAACAGCCCTTCTTCATCCACCGCACCGACGGTCGATCCTTGGCCATGGCCGGTCTGTTCGAGTTCTGGAAGGACGGTGAGGACTGGTTGGTGACGACTTGTGTGCTGACGACCGACGCCAGCGACGACCTCGGGCGCATCCACGACCGGATGCCGCTGCTGGTGCCGCAAGCCAACTGGGCGGCCTGGCTGAACCCGGACGCGGCCCCCAGCACGGAATTGAC
>JAKOQD010000273.1 GCA_029778515.1 Actinomycetes bacterium | reverse complement strand
GTGCAGAACGCCACCGACGCGCTGGAACTACTGCAGGGCGACGACGTCGATGCCGTCTTCATGGACATCCGGATGCCCGGCATGGACGGCTTGGCGCTGGCACGGATCATCGGCCGGTTCGCCGCGCCGCCGCCGGTGGTATTCGTGACGGCCTACGAGTCGCACGCGGTGGACGCCTTCGACATCGCTGCGGTCGACTACCTGCTCAAGCCCATCCGCCCGGAACGGCTCGCGCAAGCGGTCGGCCGTGTCCGCAAGTACCTCGACTCGGAGCTTGAGCAGAACCGCAGCGGTGCCCACGCAGTCGATGAGGACGAGACGATCGCCGTCGAACTCGGTGGCGTCACGCGCTACGTGAAGCGCTCCGACATCGTCTATGTGGAGGCGCAGCGCGACTACGTGCGCCTGCACACGCGCGAGGCGGGGCACTTGGTCCGGATCCCGCTGGCGGCGCTTGAAGAACGCTGGGAACCTGCTGGGTTTCTGCGCGTGCACCGCCGGTATCTGGTCAACGCGGCGTTCGTGGTGGGTCTGCGATCGGTCGGCGGTCGCACCACGGTGGATCTCGGTGAAGGCCAGGCGGTCCCGGTCAGCCGCAGGCACGCCGCAGCCGTCAAAGAGGCGCTTGTCGCCAGCCGTCGGCTGGATCGCTAAAGGCGACCGCTAAGCGGCGCACACCGTTCGTCCGCATCACCCGACCGCCCGGCGCATCTGGCGTGGGGTTACGGCGCGCAATCGCTACTGTGCAGAGCATGGCGGAGCGTCCGAAGCGGGTCGTCATCACCGGCCCGCGCCGTGATGTCCGCCGCCGCCGTCCGCGGCCCATCACCGACGAGATCGCCGACCAGACCCGGGTTGGCAAGGTCTACCTACGCTCACTGATCCGCACCCAACTGCTCCAGGGTCTGTCCACGGTCGCTTTGGTCGTGTTACCGCTGGTGCTGATGCCGCTGGTCTTCGGTGCCTTCCCGGGCGTGCGGGAACTGCGGGTCGGGCCCATGCCGTTGTGGTGGGTACTGCTGGGGGTGCTGGTCTACCCGGCGATCCTGCTGGTCGGCTGGCGCTACGTGCGGCAGGCCGATCGCATCGAGACTCAGTTCACCGACCTGGTGGAGGGTCGCTGATGCTGGCCGCCGCTGGAATGGCGCTCACTGTCCTGGTGACCATAGGACTGGCCGCATACTCGTCGCGGCTGGCGCGGACGACCGGTGACTTCTACGTCGCGTCGAGATCGGTGCCCGCCTGGTGGAACGCTTCTGCCATCTCCGGGGAGTACCTGTCGGCCGCGTCATTCCTCGGCGTCGCCGGGCTCATCATGGTCGGCGGTGCGGATGCCGTGTGGTTCCCGGTCGGATATGCGGTCGGCTACGTCCTGCTGCTGGCACTGGTGGCCGCGCCGCTGCGTCGTTCAGGCGCCTACACACTGCCCGACTTCGCCGAAGCCCGGCTGCGCTCGCGGCGGGTGCGGTTGATCGCCAGTGCCCTGGTCATACTGATCGGTTGGCTCTACGTGCTGCCGCAACTGCAAGGTGCTGGGTTGTCCCTGCAGATCCTGCTCGACACCCCCGTGTGGGTGGGCGGGCTGCTGGTGTCCATCACGGTGCTCGTGGTCATCGTCGGCGGTGGGATGCGCAGCGTGACACTGGTGCAGGGCTTCCAGTACTGGCTCAAAGTCGTGGCCATCATGCTGCCTGTCCTGTTCCTGCTGGCAGCATGGCGGGCGGACGGAGCGCCGAGCGCACTGGCTGACACCCCGCCGACGTTCGCCGAAACCACGACGGTGACTGTGAGCACCGACGTCACCGTGCAGGTGCCGCAGGCGGTGATAGTCGACGTGAACGGTCAGCCGCAGCAGTGGCCAGCGGGGGAGCGCACTGTCGAGCCGGGGACCGTGACCTTCCCGGCCGGGGCCGAAGTCCCGCATCTGGACACCACACCGATCCTGACCGGAAGCAGTTGGGGGCAGGCACTGCAAGGGGGACAGGAACACGCGCTGTACCGCACCTACGCGCTGATGTTCGCACTGTTCCTGGGCACGATGGGGCTGCCCCATGTGCTCGTCCGCTTCTACACAAACCCGGACGGCCGGCAGGCCCGGCTCACGGCACTCGTGGTGATCGGACTGGTCGGGCTGTTCTACCTCGCGCCGTCGGTCTACGGGATGCTCGGCCGGCTCTACACGCCCGAACTGCTGATGACCGGACGCACGGATGCGGTGGTCCTGCTGTTGCCGCAGGCATTGGTGCCGGGAAGCATGGGCCACTGGCTCACCGCCCTGGTCAGTGCCGGTGCTGCCGCCGCGTTCCTCGCCACCGCGACTGGCCTGACTGTCACGGTCGCCGGAGTGCTGAGCCAGGACATCGTCAGCCGGCGGGTGCGCAACCCGATCGTGGCGTTCCGGATCGCTGCCGCGGCCGCAGTGATCGTGCCGTTCCTGCTCGGCCTGTTCGCTGCCTCGCTGCCGCTGGCCAGGGCCGTGTCCCTGGCCTTCGCGGTCGCTGCCGCAACGTTCTCACCGTTGTTGCTGCTGGGTATCTGGTGGTCGCGGCTCACTGACGTCGGAGCGGCAGCCGGGTTGGCAGTCGGGGGGATCATGGCCACCGTCGCCATCGCCGTCTCAACGCTGGTGCCGCTGTCCGGCTGGCCGGCGGCACTGCTGTCACAACCGGCCGCGTGGGCGATGCCCGCCGCGCTGCTCACTATGGTCGTGGTGTCGCGGCGCACACCACACCGGATTCCGCGCGGCGTCGACCGCATCATGATCCGCCTGCACACCCCGGAGGCCGTGGCAGTGAACCAGACCTGGAGCGCGCGGTGACCGAACTCGTCGAGGTGGCGCGAGCGGGCGGGTCGTTGGCCGCTGCAGCCGATGCCCGCACCCGCCTACTCATCGATGGTTTTCTGCACCAGGCCGGGCCGCCGCCTGCCCGGTTCGCCTGGGTGCTGCTGGGCAGCCATGCCCGCGGGGAGTTGCACTGTGCCAGCGACCAGGACCACGCCTTGTTCTGGGAGAAGGCGCCTACGGGAAGTTACGCGGCCGATCTCGCTGCCACCGTTATCGATGGCCTTGAACAGTTCGGTATGCGG
>JAKOQD010000272.1 GCA_029778515.1 Actinomycetes bacterium | reverse complement strand
GCGCTGAACCCGCTGAGCGAGACGATCACGTTTGCGACCCCGCTGATCCTGGGCGGCCTGTCGGTGGCGCTGGCCTTCCGAGCCGGGCTGTTCAACATCGGCGCCGAGGGCCAGATCATCCTCGGTGCGATCTTCGCGTCCTTCATCGGCTTCCAGTTCACACTGCCGTGGGGCGTCCACCTGCTGCTGGCAGTGCTCGGGGCGTTCGTTGGAGGTGCCTTGTGGGGTGGCATCGCCGGTTTTCTCAAGGCCAAGACCGGGGCCCATGAGGTCATCACCACGATCATGCTGAACTGGATCGCGACCTATCTGGTGGCGTGGCTGCTGACCAAGCCGCTGTTCCTGCGGGAGGGCCGGCAGGACCCGATCAGCCCGCCGGTCAAGGAGACCGCCGAGTACCCGACGTTCGTCGACCAGTGGCGGGTCCACGCCGGCATCCTGGTGGCGATCGCCTGTGCCGCGGGTGTGGCGTGGCTGCTGAACAAGTCGACGCTGGGCTTCCAGTTCCGCGCGGTGGGTGCGAACGCCAGTGCCGCGCGCACGGCAGGCATGAACGTGTCGCGCATGTACTTGCTGGTCATGCTCATCGCCGGTGGTCTGGCGGGACTGGCCGGTAGCGCGCAGGTGTTGGGTACAGAGAAGTCGTTGACCGGCGGTATCTCCGCTGGCATCGGCTTCGATGCCATCACCGTGGCGCTGTTGGGCCGGGCGAATCCGTGGGGTGTAGTAGCTGCCGGTCTGCTGTTCGGTGGTTTGCGCGCCGGTGGTCTGAACATGCAGACCGCCACCGGCACGCCCATCGACATCGTCCTGGTGATCCAGGCGCTGATCGTGTTGTTCATCGCCGCACCACCGTTGGTGAGATCGGTGTTCCGCCTGCCCGAGACGGGCCGCGGCGGATTCATGGAGGCCGCGAAGGGATGGAACGGATGAGCGCGACTGCCGAAGCCCCGGCGCCCGAGGCGCTGCCCGAGGTGCACATCGTCCCGCCGACGCCACGCCTGGTGAAGGTCATGATTGGCCTGGGAATCCTGGCCATCGTGGTGTTCGGCCTGCTGACCAAGTCTGGCGAACAGGTCACGTTCCAACTGACATTGGGCGACGAGGCGATCGCGATTCCCGACGTCACCTTGCCGGCCAAGCTCAGCGCGATCGTGTTCAGCGCGTTAGCTCTGCTCGCCGCCGTCGGTTCGCTGGTCGCGGCACGCCGTGAGAAGGCGGCGTTGTGGCCCTACGCCACGTTGTTCGGCATCTTCTTCGTGCTCGGCTTCCTGTCCTGGGCAGTGGCCGGCGCCACGATCAACCTGGTGGGCCTGCTGCAGGGTTCGCTGCTGCTGGCGGTGCCGCTGGTGTTCGGTGCGATGTCCGGCATCCTGTGTGAACGATCTGGTGTCATCAACATCGCGATCGAGGGACAGCTGCTCACCGGCGCCTTCGTGGCGGCGGTGGTCGCGAGTCTGACCCAGAACGCCTACCTGGGCCTGATCGCCGCGCCACTCGGTGGACTGTTCATCGGTTTGCTGCTGGCAGTGTTCGCGATCAAGTACTTCGTGGACCAGGTCATCCTGGGCGTGGTGCTCAATGTGCTGGCAGTCGGACTGACGTCCTTCCTGTACAGCCGGCTGCTCTCGCCCAACCAGGAAACCTGGAACTCGCCGCCCACGTTCTCACCGATGGCGATTCCGGTACTGAGCGACATCCCGATCATCGGGCCGATCCTGTTCAACCAGAACATCGTGGTCTACCTGATGTACGTCGTGGTGATCGTCATCAACATCGCGCTGTTCCGCACGAAGTGGGGACTGCGGGTCCGCGCGGTGGGCGAGCACCCGACTGCCGCCGACACCGTTGGCATCAAGGTCAACAGTGTGCGGTTCCGCAATGTGATGCTGGGCGGGCTCGTGGCCGGGCTGGGCGGTGCGTTCTTCACGGTCGCCTCGGTCGGCGCGTTCGGCAAGGAGATGACCGCGGGCAAGGGCTTCATCGCGCTGGCCGCTGTCATCTTCGGCCGCTGGAAGCCACTGGGTGCGCTGGCGGCCGCGCTGTTCTTCGGCTTCGCCGACAACCTGCAGAGTGTGCTGAGCATCATCGGTACACCGATCCCGAGTGAGTTCATGCTGATGACTCCCTATCTTGCGACGCTGCTGGCCGTGGCCGGCTTGGTCGGGAAGGTGCGGGCGCCGGCGGCTGACGGCATCCCGTACCGGAAGTCATGACGGACTGGGAGGCGCTACGCGCCGAAGCGCGGCGTTCACTGGACCACTGTTACGTGCCCTACTCGAAGTTCCCGGTCGGGGCGGCGGCGCTGGTCGACGACGG
>JAKOQD010000271.1 GCA_029778515.1 Actinomycetes bacterium | reverse complement strand
CCGCTACGTCACCGAGAAGTACGGCGACGACCGGGTCTGCCAGATCGTCACCTACGGCACGATCAAGGCCAAGCAGGCGATCAAGGACGCCGGCCGCGTGCTGGGTATGCCGTTCTCACTGGGGGAGAAGCTGACCAAGGCTTACACCCCGCCGGTGCAGGGCAAGGACGTGCCGCTGGCCGACGTGTTCAATCCCGAGCACGACCGGTACGGCGAGGGCACCGAGTTCCGTGAGCTCTACGAATCCGACCCGGACGCGAAGCTGGTGGTCGACACCGCCCGTGGTATCGAAGGGTTGAAGCGGCAGTGGGGCGTCCACGCGGCCGGCGTGATCATGTCCAGCGCACCGCTGCTCGACGTCATCCCGATCATGAAGCGGGAGCAGGACGGCCAGGTCATCACCCAGTTCGACTACCCGAGCTGCGAGGATCTCGGCCTGGTCAAGATGGACTTCCTCGGCCTGCGGAACCTGACCATCCTCGACGACGCCGTCCGTAACGTGAAGGCCAACCGCGGCGTCGACATCGACCTGGACGCACTGCGCCGGGACATGTCCGACCCGGCAGCCTACGAACTGCTGGCCTCCGGCGAGACCCTCGGCGTGTTCCAGTTGGACGGCGGCGGCCTGCGGTCGCTGCTGAAGATGATGCGTCCGGACAACTTTGAGGACATTTCGGCCACGATCGCGCTCTACCGTCCCGGCCCGATGGGAGCGAACAGCCACACCAACTACGCCCTTCGCAAGACCGGACGGCAGCCGGTGGAACCGATCCACCCGGAGCTGGCCGAGCCGCTTGCCGACATCCTCGACACCACCTACGGCCTGATCGTCTACCAGGAGCAGATCCAGCAGATCGCCCAGCGGGTCGCCGGTTACAGCCTCGGCCAGGCCGACCTGCTCCGCCGGGCGATGGGCAAGAAGAAGCAGTCGATCCTCGACGCCGAGTTCGAGCCCTTCAGTACCGGTATGCGCGAGCGCGGCTACTCCAACGCCTCGATCAAAACGCTGTGGGACATCATGGTCCCCTTCGCCGCGTACGCCTTCAACAAGGCGCACTCGGCCGCCTACGGAGTGATCTCCTACTGGACGGCGTACCTCAAAGCCAACTTCCCGGCTGAATACATGGCTGCCCTGCTGGAATCGGTGAAGAGCGACAAGGACAAGACCGCGCTTTACCTCGGCGAATGCCGCCGGATGGGCATCAACGTGCTGCCGCCGGACGTGAACGCGTCCGACGGGATGTTCACCCCAGTCGAGCAGAACATCCGTTACGGCCTGGCCGCGATCCGCAACGTCGGCGACAACGTGGTGCGCGGCATCGTCGAGGCGCGCACTGAGCGCGGAAAGGCGTCCGACTTCAACGCTTTCCTCGACCAAGTGCCGCTAGTGGTCTGCAACAAGCGGGTGATCGAGTCGCTGATCAAAGCCGGTGCCTTCGACTCGATGGGGCACACCCGGCGCGGGCTGATGGAGTGCTTCGAGCGCCGCGTGGACGAGGTGATCGACCTCAAGCGTAACCAGGCCAACGGACAGGACGATCTGTTCGGAGATTTCGGCGGTACCGAGCAGATCGCGGCAAGCCCGGTTCCCCCCCTACCAGAGTGGGACAAGCGCGTCCGGCTCGGCTTCGAACGCGAGATGCTCGGGCTGTACGTTAGTGACCATCCGTTGCAGGGCCTGGAGCACATTCTGGCCGCCCACCGGGAGTACAGCATCGGCCAGCTCCGCGCCGACGACGGGCCGCGGGACGGCGTGGTGACCATCGCCGGCATGATCACCCAGGTGGTGCGCAAGCAGACCAAGAACGGCGACCTCTGGGCGATCGCCACGGTCGAGGACCTGGAGTCGTCGATGGAGGTGCTGCTCTTCCCGAAGGTGTATGCCGGCGTGGCGGCTTCGCTCGCCACGGACACGGTCGTGCGGATCAAGGGCCGGATCCGCACCAAGGACGACAGCCTGGAGATGCAGGGCAACGAGGTGGCCTTCCCGGACATCGCCGAGGGGCCGAGCGGCCCGTTGCTGATCCAGCTTCCGGCGGTTCGCTGTACCCCGGCGGTGGTCGAGCAGTTGCGGCAGGTGCTGCGTGCCCATCCCGGCCCTACCGAGGTGCGGGTGAAGCTGGTATCGGCGACCGCTGGCAGCAAGATCTGGCGGCTGGACGACGGTCTGCGGGTCGCTCCGTCCCGTCCGCTGATGGCCGACCTGAAGGCTCTGCTCGGGCCGTCGTGCGTGAACGCGTAAGCTCTGCCGCGTGAGCACGACAGTCAGCGAGGGGTCGCCGGAGGCCATCGCGCCCGAACCGGTGCGCGGGGTGGCCTCCTGGATCGGCCTACTCGCAGTGCTCTGCCTCGTGGTCGGTGCCTTGGCCGGTGTGCTCTGGTCGCTCGGGACGGACCTGCCGAGCTACGTGATCCTGCAGCAGGACGGGTCGGCGAGCATCTCTGAGCGTGGGCTGACTGAAGTCGTGGCCGCGGACGTCTGGTTCGTGGTGACCGGTGCACTGGTCGGAGCGGGACTCGGACTGGTGGTCTGGCGTTGGTTCAGTGCGCTCGGCTGGCCGACCGCGCTCCTTGCGGTGGCGGCCGGTCTGCTGGCCGGAGTGGTGTGCTGGCAGATCGGCGAGCTCATCGGGCCCAACAACTTCGCCGATCGCCTCGGCGCGGCGCAGGCGGGCGATCTGGTGCCCGTGTCGCTGGAACTGCGCTCGATCTCCGCACTCGCGATTTGGGGGCTAGCCGCGGTCACCCCGGTGCTACTGGCCTCGTCCTTCGGCCCCGACGATGAGGAGGGCACGGACAACTGGTGGCGGCGAGCGTCCGACGACGAACCGGAGGACGCCGGCACCGTTGACGAGCGGGGTGTGCTCACCGCCACCGATGAAGCGACGCCCTGACCGTGGCCCAACTGATCGAGGCCGAGCGCAAGTATGCGCTCACAACCGGTCAGGAACTGCCGGACCTTGCCGCAGTGATCACTCCTGGCCCGGTGGGCGAGTTCGAGTTGACTGCCACCTACTACGACGCGCCCGACTTACGGTTGACCCGTGCTTGGCAGGTGATCCGGCACCGGGTCGGCGGAGCGGACGCGGGCTGGCACCTGAAGCTTCCCGGACCCACTTCCGATCAACGCATCGAGGTGCACGCGGATGGCGCAGCGCCCCGGGTGCCGGACGAGTTCCGCCGCCGGGTGGCCACGACACTCGCTGGTGCACCGCTGGTGCCGGTGGCCGTGCTGCGGACGAATCGGCGTGAGCAGCAGTTGCTGGGCGCTGGCGGCGATGTGCTCGCGGTGTCGTGCACCGACGACGTGGTCGCGTCCGTCGGGGCTCGGCGGGAGCGCTGGCGTGAGGCCGAGATTGAGCTTGTCGGCGGCGACCTGGGCCTGCTCGACCGGCTCGAAGCCGTACTGACCGCGCATGGCATCGACCGGGCGCAATCCGGCTCGAAGATCGGACGCGCACTCGCGGACGCGATCGCTGCCCAACGTGCGCTCGACGGCCGGTCGAGCGCCGGCGAGGCGGTCCATGCCTACCTCGCCGAGCAGGTGGGCGTGCTGCAGAACCGCGAAGCGGACGTGCTGGTCGACGCACCGGACGCGGTGCATCGCAGCCGAGTGGCGACGCGGCGCCTGCGCAGCGCCCTGCGGACGTACGCGCGGGTCTTCGCCGACCAGACCGGCACCTTGCGGAATGAGTTGCGCTGGCATGCCGAGGAACTCGGTGCCCCCCGGGACGCCGAGGTACTGCAGTCCCGGCTCGCTGAGGCCGTCCGGCAGCTTCCGGAGACCGATCGGTTGCTGGTCGGCGAGCGACTGCAGCGCTCACTGGGGAGCACCCACGCTGCAGCGCACGCCAAGCTGGTCGCGTCCATGCGGACCGCGGGGTACGAAGCACTCCAACTCGCCTTGAGCCGGCTGCTGGCTGAACCGCAATGGTCGCCGGCTGCTCAGCGACCTGCCGCGGAACTGTTGCCGCGGCTACTGGCACGCGCGGTGGCCCGGGTCGGCAAGCTGGCCGAGCACGCCGCGTCCCGGCCGTCCGACCTGACTCGCTGGCACGAGGTGCGCAAGGCCGCGAAGGCAGCCCGGTACGGCTCCGAACTGCTCGTGCCAGTGCTGGGCGCGGGTGCCGAGGTGTGGCGAGCCCGTTGGGAAGCGGTCACCGAGGGCCTGGGCGCGGTGCAGGACGCTGTGGTCGCCCAGCAGGTGATCGGCGACGTCGCCTGGCATGCGGTGGCGGACGGCCTGCCGCGGCTGCCGTTCGACGACCTGCGCCAGCACGAGGATCGGCTGCTGCGTGAGTCCCTGGCCGCGGGCCGTGCAGCTCTGGCGGACGCGCTCGCTCTGGACGTTCCCTGAACCGTCGCATTGTCGGCTCAGCGGGCAATGTCGGCGAAGCGGGCGCTCACCACGGCGGCGAGATCGTTAGGGGCAAGCTCGACCTGTAGGCCGCGGCGTCCAGCGGAGACATAGATGGTGTCCCACAGCTCCGCGGTCTCGTCGATGATCGTCGGCAGCGAGTTCTTCTGGGCGAGCGGCGAAACCCCGCCGAGCACGTAGCCGGTGCTTCGGGCCACCAAGTCGGCCGCAGCCATCGCGGCCTTCTTCACGCCGAGCGCGGTCGCGAAGTGCTTCAGGTCGAGCTGCCCGGCCACCGGCACCACCCCGACCGCGAGCTCCGGCCGGGTGGCGCCCACGTCCAGCACCAGGGTCTTGAACACCCGCAGCGGATCCACACCTAGTGCAGCCACGGTCTCATCGCCATAGGCGGTGACCAGCGGGTCGTGGTCGTAGGGATGCAGGGTGTGCGCGATCCCGGCAGCGAGCAGCGCTTCGATCGCCGGTGTGGCCCCCGCCATCAGACCAGCATCCCGACCCCGGCCGTCAGCAGGGGAGCCATGACCAGCGCCGGCAGCAGATCACCGACCGGGATCTGCTTTATCCCGGCCAGGCGGAAGCCCAGACCGAGCAGGATCACGCCGCCGACGGAGCCCAGCGCATCCACCTGTCCGACGGGCAGGAAGTTGCCGAGCGCGAACCCCAGCAGGGTCAGCAGCCCCTGGTAGATCGCCAGCGGGATCACCGAGGCCATCACCCCGATGCCCAGCGATGCAGCGAAGGCGATGGCCGCGAACCCGTCCATCACCGCCTTGACCAGCAACTGCTCCGCGCCTTGGCCGAGCCCGTCCGAGAGGGCGCCGAGGATCGACAGCGGCCCGACGCAGAAGACGAGGGTGGCGGTGACCGCGCCCTCGACGAAGGTGCTGCCCTCACTGCCGGACGCGAACCGGTGGTGCAGCAACTGGGCGCCGCGGTCGAGCCGGTTCTCGATCTGCAGCAGCGAACCGATGATGCCGCCGATCAGTAGCGAGCCGAGCACGATCAGCAGCCGGGCCTGGGCGCCGACCTCTGCGGCGAAGGCCTCCGACATGCCGGACGCGATCGACAGCCCGCCGATCACCAGCGTGACCAGTCCCAACACCTGGGTGACCAACTCGCGGGTGCGATGGGGGAGCCGATGGCCGACCAGCACCCCCAGTGCGCTGCCGATCACCACCGTGACGACATTGACGGCGGTGCCGAAGCCGATGAACATGCGGCCTAGTCAATCATTCGTACCCGCTGGCACGGCAGACGATGCCCACGAAGCTGGGCGGCGCGCGGTCGGTGTGCGCCCGCCCAATAGAATCCGGTTGTGCTGAGAACTATCGACCTGCGTGGCCGGGCCATGCCCGACTACCGCAGTGTGTTGCCGCGTGCCGAGTTCGACGTGGACGCAGCGGTCGAGCAGGTGCGGCCGATCGTGGCTGCCGTGGCCGAGCGCGGGGAGGCGGCACTTGCCGAGTTCTCCGAGCGGTTTGACCGGGTCACGCCGCGCTCCTTCCGAGTGCCGGCCGCCGAATTGGCCGGCGCGCTTTCCGGCCTGGACGAGCAGGTGCGCGCGGCCTTCACCGAAGCGATCCGTCGCCGTCGGCTGGTGGCCGAAGCTGAAGCGGTGAGCGTGCCGGCCCGGGTGGAGCTGGCACCCGGCGCGGTGGTCGAGCAGAAGCTCGTGCCGGTCGGCCGAGTCGGTCTCTACGTGCCCGGCGGGCTCGCGCCGCTGGCGTCCAGCGTGTTGATGAACGTGATTCCGGCACAGGTTGCCGGGGTGAGCTCGATCGCGGTCGCCAGCCCGCCGCAGGCCGAGTTCGGCGGCCTGCCGCATCCGAACATCCTTGCGGTGTGCGCATTGCTGGGGGTGGAGGAGGTGTACGCCGTCGGCGGCGCGCAAGCGATCGCCATGTTCGCGTACGGGGTGCCCGGGCTCTGCGCGAGCGTCGACCTGGTCACCGGACCGGGCAACATCTACGTGGTTGCGGCCAAACGCCTGCTGCGCGGACTGATCGGTATCGACTCCGAAGCCGGACCGACCGAGATCGCGATCCTCGCCGATGGCACCGCAGTGCCCAGGTTCGTGGCCGCCGACCTGATCTCCCAGGCCGAGCACGACCCGATGGCCGCGTCCGTGCTGGTCACCGACTCCGTGGATCTGGCGGAGGCGGTGCAGGCCGAGCTTGAACCGCAGGTCGCCGCTACCAAGCATGCCGACCGTGTGCGGACCGCGCTCACCGGACGGCAGTCGGCGATAGTCCTGGTGGACGATGTCGCGCAGGGCCTCGCGGTGGTGGACGCGTACGCCGCGGAGCACCTGGAGATCCACACCGCCGACGCGGCCGCAGTAGCCGCGCGGGTTCGGAATGCCGGTGCGATCTTCGTCGGCCCGTACTCGCCGGTTTCGCTGGGCGACTACAGCGCGGGCTCCACCCACGTGCTGCCGACCGCGGGCTGCGCCTGCCACTCGTCCGGGCTGAACGTGCACAGCTTCCGCAAGCAGGTGCACGTGATTGACTACTCCGAAGCCGCGCTGCTGGCGGTGGCAGGGGTGGTGGAGACCTTCGCCGCGGCCGAGGACCTCCCGGCGCACGGCGCCGCCGTGACCGTGAGGCGGCCCGCATGAGGCCCGACGCTAACCTGGGGGAGTTGCCGTTGCGGCCGGAACTGGTGGGGGAGGAGCCCTACGGCGCGCCGCAGCTCGACGTTCCGGTGCGGCTGAACGTCAACGAGAACCCGTACCCACCTGGCCCGGAGATCCGGGCCGAGATGGCGTCGGCGGTCGCGGCGGAATCGCTGAACCGCTACCCGGATCGCGAGGCCTGGGCGTTGCGGGAGGCGTTGGCGGACTACCTGGGCCACGGCCTGATCCCGCTGCAGATCTGGGCTGCGAACGGCTCCAACGAGGTGATGACCCACCTGCTGCAGGGCTTCGGCGGCCCCGGACGCAAGGTGCTCAGCTTCACCCCGACCTACTCGATGTATCCGGAGTACGCCCGCAACACCCACACCACCTACGTCACTGAGCCGCGGTTGCCGGATTACAGCCTGGACGCGGACACGGTGCTGAAGGCGATCGCTGAACATGAGCCCGCGGTGGTGGTGATCACCACCCCCAACAACCCCACTGGCACCACGACCCCGCTCGAGGTGGTCGAGGCGGTGTTGACCGGGACCGAAGCCATCGTGGTGGTCGACGAGGCCTACCAGGAGTTCGCCCGGCACCCCGAGCAGACCGCGCTGACCCTGCTGCCGCGCTTCGGCAACCTCGTGGTGTCCCGGACCATGAGCAAGGCGTTCGCCCTCGCTGGCGGTCGGGTGGGCTATTTGGCCGCCTCGCCTGCGATCGTGGACGCGTGCCGGATCGTCCGGCTGCCCTACCATCTGTCCGCGCAGACCCAGGCGGTCGCGCGGGTCGCGCTGGCTCATTCGGCAGAGCTGCTTGCCCAGGTGGATGAATTGCGGGTGACCCGGGACCAGATGCTGGTTCGGCTGCCTCAACTGGGGGTCGAGGTGATCGACTCCGACGCGAACTTCTGTTTGTTCGGCCCGTTCGCCGACCGACATGATGTCTGGCAACGGCTGCTGGAGCGGGGAGTGCTCGTGCGCGAGACCGGTCCGGCCGGCTACCTGCGGGTCTCGGCCGGTACACCGGCGGAGACCCAGGCGTTCTACGCCGCTCTGGCTGAAGTGATGGAGGAAAGATGAGCCCGCGTACCGCCGTCCGCACCCGGTCGACCAGTGAATCCGAGGTTCGGGTGGCCCTGAATCTCGACGGCACCGGCCAGTCCACGATCAGCACCGGGGTCGGCTTCTACGACCACATGCTCACCGCTCTGGCCAAGCACTCGCTCATCGACCTGGAAATCACCACCACCGGGGACGTGCACATCGACGGCCACCACAGCGTTGAGGACACCGCGATCGTGCTCGGCCAGGCCTTCGCCGAGGCCCTGGGAGACAAGGCGGGGGTGCGTCGCTATGCGGACGCCACCGTGCCGCTGGACGAGGCCCTCGCGCACTGCGTGGTCGACCTGGCCGGCCGTCCGTACGTGGTGTACTCCGGCGAGCCCGAAGGTCAGCAGTACGCCCTGATCGGTGGCTCGGGAGTGCCCTATGCCGGGTCGATGACCCAGCACGTGATCGAATCCTTCGCGATCAACGCCGGAATCACCCTGCATCTGCGCGTGCTCGCCGGACGGGATCCGCACCACATCGTCGAGGCGCAGTTCAAGGCGCTGGCCCGCGCCCTGCGCGATGCCGTGGCCATCGATCCGCGGATTGCCGGTCAGGTGCCGTCCACCAAGGGAAGCCTGTGACCTCTCGTGACCCGCTGGTAGCCGTCCTCGACTACGGCTCCGGCAACCTGCATTCCGTGGTTCGCGCACTCGTTGCGGCCGGCGCGGAGGTGGTGCTGACCTCCGACCCGGACGCCTGCCTGGCCGCGGAAGGCCTGGTCGTCCCCGGCGTGGGTGCCTTCGCGGCATGCATGGACGGGCTGGCGTCAGTCGGCGGGCCGCAGCTGATCCTGCGGCGGCTGGCGGCGAAGCGTCCGGTGCTGGGCATCTGCGTCGGGCACCAGGTGCTGTTCGCGCTCGGCGTCGAGCATGGCGAGCCGACACCCGGGGTCGGCGTGCTGCCAGGCGTCGTGGCGGAGTTGGCCGCCGTACCGCTGCCGCACATGGGTTGGAACAAGGTCGAACCGCCGACCGCGTCCGCGATGTTCGCCGGTGTCGAGCACGAGCGGTTCTACTTCGTCCACTCCTACGGCGTCCACGAGGTGCCGGACTGGCCGGGAACCGCCCGGATCTCCTGGGCCGAGCACGGCGGTGACCGGTTCATCGCCGCGGTCGAACAGGGGGCGCTCTGGTCGACGCAGTTCCATCCGGAGAAGTCCGGAGCGGCCGGCGCGCGGCTGCTGCGCAACTGGCTGGGCACGTTGAGGAAGGAATCATGAGGCTCGAACTCCTACCCGCCGTCGATGTGCAGGGCGGCCAGGCGGTGCAGCTCACCCAGGGTGTGGCCGGCTCGGAGAAGGTCTTCGGTGACCCGCTGGCGGCGGCGCTGCGCTGGCAGGACGGTGGCGCCGAGTGGTTGCACCTGGTCGATCTGGACGCGGCCTTCGGCCGTGGCAGCAATGCCGAGGTGATCGCCGAGATCGTGGCAAAGATGGCGCTGAAGGTCGAGCTGTCAGGCGGCATCCGCGATGATGCGTCGCTGCAGCGGGCGCTGGCCACCGGGTGTCGTCGCGTCAACATCGGTACCGCCGCGCTGGAGCACCCGGAGTGGTGCGATCGCATCATCGCCGACCACGGTGACCGGATCGCGATCGGCCTGGACGTGCGCGGGACACGGCTGGCCGCGCGCGGCTGGACCCGCGAAGGCGGCGAGCTCTGGGAGACGCTGGATCGGCTGAACGCGGCCGGCTGTGCCCGCTACGTGGTGACCGACGTGGCCAGTGACGGCATGCTCACCGGCCCGAACCTGCAGTTGCTCACCGACGTCTGCGCCCGCACCGATGCCAAGGTGGTCGCCAGCGGTGGCATCTCCACCCTGGACGACCTGCGCGCCCTGCGCGAGTTGGTGCCACAGGGGGTCGAGGGCGCGATCATCGGCACCGCCCTTTACGTCGGCAACTTCACCCTGGCCGACGCGCTGGCCGTCGCCGGCTAATCCGGATCCACCGATAGCTGTCGTCGCGGGCGGCACCTGATCGGCGCGGCCTGGTTGGCTTCGGGCAGTTGAGCCCGGCGCGACCCATTCGGGCATAGTTCTGCGGGCTATGGAGGCTCCATCTGGGCTGAGAGCCCGCATTTCGATCCCGGACATTTCGGCGCCAACGCTGGATTCGCTCCGCTGAAACTGTCAGTAGCGGCGTCCACACTCGCTCCATGAAAACTTCAAGTTCATTGAATCCGACCCGGTACTGGGTCAACACGGTGAGCCTCGACCAGGTGCGGCGCGACGTGGCCGGCGGCTATCTACAGGCGAATCCGAGCGTGCGGTCGAGGTTGGCCAGGCTCAATCCGGGTGATCAGGTCGTCTGCTACTCGCCTCGGCAGAGCGATCCGGACGGACGGCCACTGCAGCAGTTCACCGCTTGTGGCACGGTGGTCGGCGCCGAGCCGTACGAGGCCAGAGTGGCGGACGGCAGCCGCCCGTGGCGCATCGGCGTCCGGTTCGCCGAGTGTGGGGGCGCCGGGGTCCGGCCGCTGTTGGGCACGCTTGGCTTCGTCAGCGACCCCGCGCACTGGGGCATGGTGTTCCGCCGGGGCATGTTCGAGATCCCGCGTGACGACTTCGTACGGATCGCCGACGCCATGCAGGCAGCCGAACTGCTGGCCGGGTGAGCGTCCGGCTCAGGGCACGCGGCCGATCCAGTCGACGTTGGTGAACTTGGTCTGGGTCAGTTCCTTGGCGGCCGCTAGTTCGGCCGGGCTCAACTGCCCCTCGACCACGCGATAGCGGTTCCGGAACGTGGCTTCGAACGATGCCATCACCTCTGCGCGGGGCAGGTGGGTCTGCGACCGCACCGGGTCGACCCGCTTGTTCGCGCTCTTGGTTCCCTTGTCGGACAGCTTTTCCCGGCCGATGCGCAGCACCTGAAGCATCTTGTCGGCGTCGATGTCGTAGGCCATGGTCACGTGATGCAGCACCGCGCCGCCGACGAAGCGCTTCTGCGCGGCGCCGGCGATCTTCCCGGCGGGGGAGGCGATGTCGTTGAGGCCGGCGTAGTGCGCCTGCACACCGACTTCGTCCAGCGCGGCCAGCACCCACTCGTCCAGGAAGGCGTAGGACGCCTCGTAGCTCATCCCGTCCACCAAGGTGGCCGGCACGACCAGGGAGAAGGTGATGCAGTTCCCAGCCTCCATGAACATGGCGCCGCCGCCGGAGACCCGGCGTACCACCTCCACGCCGTGGGTGGCCGCGGCTTCGGCGTCCACTTCGTTACGCAGCGACTGGAACGAACCGATCACCACCGCCGCGCTGTCCCATTCCCAGAAGCGGAATGTCGGCCCGCGGCGTCCGGCGGCCAACTCGCGGGCGAGCACCTCGTCCAATGCGCAGTGCTCGGCGGGATGCAGCGGTCCCGGATTGAGGAAGGTGAAGATGTGATCGCTCCAGCCGGTCGATCGGCCCAGCGCCCGGCGCACTGCGATGGCGATCGCCCTGGAGTCGAACCCGACCATGGTCACCGGGACCCCGAGCAATCCGTCCGCGCTTGCCCGGGCCAGATCGGAGTCGATGCGTGCGGCCAATTCGCCGACGCCGAGCTCCACGCTGAGCCCGGCCAGCGATCGGTCGATCACCGACAGCGCCTCGTCGGGGTCGAGGAAGAAGTCGCCACTCACGCTGACCTGCGCGAGGCGCTCGTCCACCACGCTCAGGTCGACCGCCACCAGCTTCCCGCCGGGCACCTTGTACTCGCCATGCAACCGCTCACTCATGCCGTCAGGGTAGACGAGGAGCAGACTCGCTCGCGCTGGCGGCTGAGCCGGCAAGGAGTCTTGACGAGGGCTGCAGCCACCCCCGTTCCCGCGAGCGCCAGCCTCCGATCACGACCGCCAGCCACGGATGCTGGCGCTCGATCCCAGGGGCTGGCTCTCGCCGATTGTGGCCAGCCGGTCTTGACTCGTGATGTGGGGCACGAGCCCCGTCGATCGGACGACGAGCCGCGCGGAACGAGCTTCGCAGAGGAGGTGGCCTAGACTAAGGCGCGCAAAACCAACTTCTTACCGGACGGACGTAAATGAGCGGTCACTCCAAGTGGGCTACCACCAAACACAAGAAGGCGGCCATCGATGCAAAGCGCGGCAAGCTCTTCGCCAAGCTGATCAAGAACATCGAGGTCGCCGCTCGCACCGGTGGCGCTGATCCCTCGGGGAACCCGACCCTCTATGACGCCATCCAGAAGGCCCGCAAGAACTCGGTACCGGTCGACAACATCGACCGCGCGGTCAAGCGCGGCGGCGGCGTCGGCGGTGACGCGGTCGACTACACCGAGATCATGTACGAGGCCTACGGTCCCGGCGGCGTCGGCCTGCTGATCGAGTGCCTCACCGACAACCGGAACCGGTCCGCCTCCGATGTGCGCGTGGCGGTGACCCGCAACGGCGGCACCATGGCCGACGTCGGTTCGGTGTCGCGCATCTTCGACCGCAAGGGTGTCGTCGAGGTCGCCAAGAGCCAGACCGGACGCACCCTCACCGAGGACGACCTGCTGGAAGCGACCCTGGACGCCGATCCCGAGGACGTCTCCGACGAGGGCGAGACCTTCAAGGTGATCAGCGATCCCAGCCTGGTGGTCGACGTGCGCAAGGCCGTTCAGGCGGCCGGTCTCGACTACGAGTCGGCCGAGGTGCAGTTCGTGCCGCAGTACACCACGGCCGTGGACACCGCGGAGATCGCCGAGAAGCTGTTCAAGCTGCTGGACGCGATCGAGGACCTCGACGATGTGCAGAACGTGTACAGCAACGAGGATGTGCCCGACGAGATCGGCGAGCAGCTCGCCTGAGCCCCCAAACCAACGCAGAGTGGACCCTAATCGCCGTAGTCGACGATTCGGGTCCACTTTGCGGTTGGTAGGCGTGGCACGGCCGGAGCAAGGGCTTGACCGGGCTAGTATCCGAACAAATGTTCTAGGGGAAGGTTCGCGATGCGGGTGCTCGGAGTCGATCCCGGCCTGACCAGGTGCGGGGTGGGCGTCATCGACGGCAGCCCCGGGCGTCCGCCGCAGCTGGTGGCCGTCGGCGTGGTCAACACCCCGTCGACCCTGGAGTTGCCCCAGAGGCTGTTACGGATCGAGGCCGGTCTCACCGAATGGGTCAACCAGCACCGGCCGGACGCGATCGCGGTCGAGCGGGTCTTCGCCGACCAGAATGTGCTCTCGGTGATCGGCACCGCACAGGCCGCCGGTCTGGCGATGCTCGTGGCCGCGCGCGCGGGCATCCCCGTCCACACCCACACCCCCACGGAAGTGAAGGCGGCCATCACCGGCTCCGGACGCGCCGAGAAGGCGCAGGTAGGCGCCATGGTCGCGCGCATCCTCAAACTCGAAGCTCCACCGAAGCCCGCCGACGCAGCGGACGCGGTCGCGCTGGCCATCTGCCACCTTTGGCGCGGCGCCGGCGCCGACCGGATCGCCGCCGCCATCGCCAAGCAGACTGCCGGGAGGACCGCATGATCGCCCAGCTGACCGGTGTGGTGGCCGCGGTCGGTGGCACCTGGTTGGTGCTCGACCTGTCCGGCTTCGGGCTGAAGGCACTGTGTACGCCGGCCACCGCGACCTCGGTGCGGGTCGGTGAGTTGGTCACGCTGCACACCTCGCTGGTGGTCCGCGAGGACTCGCTGACCCTCTACGCCTTCGCCGAGCCGGGAGAGCGGGACTGCTTTGAGCTGGTGCAGAGCGCCACCGGGATCGGCCCCAAGATCGCCCAGGCTGTGGTGTCGGTATTCAGCCCCGACGAGTTCCGCACTGCGGTGGCGTCCGGCAACCTGGCCGCCCTCACCCGGGTGCCGGGTATCGGCGCCAAGGGCGCGCAGCGACTGGTGCTGGAACTGAAGGACAAGGTGGCCGCACTCGGCACCGGCGCCACGGTCGTGGGCGCCACCATTGCGGGCAGCGCTTGGCGCGAGCAGGTGCGGGCCGGTCTGGAGGGCCTCGGATACTCCACCCGGGACGCCGAGGCCGCCTGTGATCGGGTTTCGACGCTGGCCGAGGAGACGCCGGACACGCCGGTGGCCGTGCTGTTGCGCGCGGCGCTGCGCACGCTGGCAAAGTGAGCGCCGTGACCACCGACGAATCCGACCCGCTCGACCCGCACGCCTTCGTAGACGAGCAGGCCGCCGAGTCCGCCCTCCGGCCGGGGTCATTGGCCGAATTCCGCGGCCAGCAGCGGGTGAGCGACCAACTGGGGCTGGTGCTCGCCGGCGCCCGGCATAGGGACGCGGTGCCCGACCACGTCCTGCTCTCTGGCCCGCCCGGGCTGGGCAAGACCACCCTTGCGATGATCATCGCGGCCGAAATGGGCGCGCCGATCCGGATCACCTCGGGCCCGGCCATTCAGCACGCCGGCGACCTGGCTGCCATCCTCTCCGGGCTCACCGAGGGCGAGGTCTTCTTCCTCGACGAAATCCACCGCATGTCCCGTCCGGCTGAGGAGATGCTCTACCTGGCCATGGAGGATTTTCGGGTCGACGTGGTTGTGGGCAAGGGCCCCGGTGCCACCGCCATTCCGCTGGACATTCCGCGATTCACCCTGGTCGGTGCCACCACCCGTGCGGGACTGCTACCGGGCCCGCTGCGCGATCGGTTCGGGTTCACCGCCCAACTCGACTTCTACGCTGCCAGCGACCTGGAGACGATCCTGACCCGCTCGGCCGCTCTGCTCGGCATCCACCTGGACGGCCAGGCCGCCAAGGAGATCGCTTCACGCTCCCGCGGCACCCCACGCATCGCCAACCGGCTGCTGCGCCGCGTCCGCGACTACGCCCAGGTGCGCGCCGACGGCACCCTTAGCCGGTCGGTGGCCCGCAAGGCGCTGGAGTTGTACGAGGTCGACCCGCTCGGCCTGGACCGACTCGACCGGGCGGTACTGGACGCGCTCTGTCGGCACTTCGGCGGCGGACCGGTCGGGCTCACCACGCTTGCGCTGGCGGTGGCCGAGGAGACCGAGACCGTGGAGGAGGTTGCCGAGCCGTTCCTGGTGCGCGAAGGCTTTCTGATGCGGACCCCGCGTGGCCGCGTGGCAACGGCCAGAGCCTGGCAGCATCTCGGGTTGACCCCACCCGGCCACAACCAGCCGCCGATTGCTGCGCCGGACCTGTTCAGCGACGGATAGGCTTTCGGTGGGCGCGCTCGCGGCCCGCCGAATGGGTTATCGCAATCATCGGCGCTAGGCTACTTCGGCGTCGGCGTGCAGCCGTCCCCGAGTTCAGAGAAGGAAACCTCCATGGATACCGTGCTGTTGATCGTCATCATGGGCGCAGCGCTCTACTTCCTGATGATTCGGCCACAGCAGAAGCGGGCCAAGGAGCAGAAGAACCTCATGGAGGCGATCGCGGTCGGTTCCCGGATCATGACGGTCTCCGGCATCATCGGCACCATCAAGCACCTCGGCGAGAAGCAGGCTGTGCTCGAGATCTCTCCCGGCGTGGAGTTGACCATCGACAAGCGCGCGATCAGCCCGCAGGCGGTCGAGGATGAGTTCGAGTACTCCGACGACGCGGACGTGGAAGCTGCCGACGCCGATGGCGTCGTGGCAGAACCCTTCCAGATCGAGGACGGTGCCCCGGTCGAGGACGCGACGCCGGTCGAGGACGTACCGGTCGTCGGCGCCGATCCCGAGGACGTGACCGAGCCCGCCCCGATCACGTGGGAAAACCCCGACACCCAGAAGAACTGATCTATCCCTGAGGCAAAAGTGGCAACTGCAAGTAGGAATCACACACATCCGCTGCGGACGCTGTTGATCCTCGCCCTGGTCACCGCGGCGCTGTACGGGCTGATGGCCCTGTCAGGTTCGTGGATGCCCAAACTGGGCCTGGACCTGCGCGGCGGTACGACCATTACGCTGACCGCGGCGAACACGTCCGGCAGCGGGGCGGTTGACCCGACCAGCCTCGAACTGGCCCGCGGCATCATCCAGCAGCGGGTCGACTCGATGGGCGTGGGCGAGACCGAAGTGACCACCTCTGGCGAGAGCCAGATCGTGGTCTCGGTGCCGAACGTCCAGCAGGACGACCTGGTGAAGATGGTCGGCACCACCGCCCAGCTCTACTTCCGCAAGGTCTACGCGGCCGAGGCCGCCGGTGGCACAGCCGTGCCGGATCCGAGCGCGAGCGCCGAGCCGGGGGAAACCGCCACCACCGATCCCGGCACGGAGCCGACCGCTTCGGCGTCCGCGTCTCCGACGGCTAACAAGCGGCCCCTGCCCGAGTTGCCGACGCCGGAGCCGTCCCCGCGTCCGACCGCTCCGTCCGGCGAGACCAAGGAGCTCGCCGAGCTGCTGCAATGGACGCCGAGCGATCGCGACAACACCGATTTCGCGAACTTCAAGTGCGGCGACAAGTTCCCTGACGTCACCGACCAGCCACTGATCGCCTGTGACGAGGACGGGCTATACAAGTACCTGCTCGGCCCGGTGCTGATCAACGGCAGCGACGTCACCCGCGCGACCGCCGGCGTACCGCAGAATTCGGTGAGCTACGAGGTCTCCCTGGAGTTCAACGCCAACGGTGGCGCCCGTTTCTACACGGTCACCGCGCACCTGAACGAGCAGACCAGCCCGCAGAACCAGTTCGGCATCGTGCTGGACAGCAAGGTGATCTCTGCGCCCGAGGTGACCAAGGG
>JAKOQD010000270.1 GCA_029778515.1 Actinomycetes bacterium | reverse complement strand
GTGCCCTTCCATTCGCAGAAGCTGGCTCCCTCGCCGGGCATCAGCGCGCCGGGTGCGAAATCCGCACTCGGCAGATACCAGGTAGGCGGATGGCTAGTCTCCAGTACTTGGATCGCCGCGGTCGTCCGGGCGATCACCTCGCCGCCGAGGACGACCTCTACCAGGCGTTCGCTCGGTCGGACGGCGGGCGGCCTGGGGTAGCTCCAAACGGATTCGCTTGCCACCATTGCTCCAGATTGCCAGATCCGGCAAAGCCGGCGAATCGAGTCAGTGCGGCGCTGGACCGCCCGAGGGTCGCTGCTCGCGTACGTCCAGGGCGTCGATCATCGCCTCGAGGTAAGCGGCGATGGTGCGTAGCTCAGCTTCGCTGTACTGCTGACTGACCGCAGCCATCCGCTCGGCGATCGACTCTAAATGGGCTAGGCCGGTTGCGGTGGCGTGCGCGGTGTGCTCGACCACGATGCTGCGCCGGTCTCGCGGATTGGGGACGCGCCGACTTCCGGCGCGAATACGGCGAGGTCTGGACCGCCGCACCCAAGATCCTGGTTTCGCGGACGCGGACGCGGACGCGGACCAGCGCCGAGCACAACACCCGCATCATCGGCGACGACGCGATCAATCAGTTGGCCGAGCTGCCGGCGGGAACCGACGGTGACATCGGCGTCGGCGGGGCAACCATCGCCACCCAGCTTCTGCGAGCACACCTGCTCGACGAACTGCTGCTCTTCACCCATCCGGTGGCTCTGGGCGAGGGCCGTCCGCTCTTCGACGAGCTCGACGAACCAGTCGTCTGCGACCTGGTTGAGCAGCGGTCCTTCGACTGGGGCGTCACCATGCACCGCTACTCCGTCCGCGGTGCCGCAGGACACGAGGGCGTCACGCCGGCTTCCGACGCTTCAGTAGCCACTCCGCCGGATTGCTGAGCAGCAATATCAACAGGCTCCAGAAGTGCAGGCCGGGAACCACGAGAGCCAGCAGGAGGGCGAGCGCGAACAGCCCGACAGTGACGAGCATCGGCAGCAGCGGGGTCCGATCGAACGGCTGCCCGTCCGGCGCCGCCCGGTGCAGCAGCAGGGCCTGCATGGCGAGGGTGATCAGGCTGGTGGCGAGCATCGTGCCGATGTAGATGGCCAACTGCAGCGCATCGGTCTGCATGGCGCCCACCATCGCGGTGGCGACGGGCAGCCAGACGATGGTGAACATCCAGACCAGATTGAGCACGAACAGCCCACGGCTCTGGTGGGTTACGTTCTCGAACAGCCGGTCGTGCTGCCGCCAGAACCGACCGATGATGAAGAAGCTCAGGGCGAAGGCCACCAGTTGGCCGCTGTGCTCGCGCAGGTAGCCCATGGTGTCCAGGCCTTCGCGGACGGCCGCGGTCACCGATTCCAGCAGCGGCAGGATCAGCAGGGTCATCGCGATCGCGACCACCGCGTCGGTGAAGAACACCATCCGCTCCACCGGGTGGAGTTCAGTTGCACCACTGGCCATGATCAAGGCCTAGCGGTCACGGCCGGACTACGCAAGGGGGCGCCCGTCGCGGATACCGCTTCGCTAGCCTGAGGGACGTGGACTCGTGGACGGTCTTGGCGATCATGTTCTGGGTCACGGT
>JAKOQD010000042.1 GCA_029778515.1 Actinomycetes bacterium | reverse complement strand
CTCTAGGGCCAATAGATCAGGATCTCGCTTCGAGAGCGCCCTTGGCGCAAGTGGTTTTGTAAGACACAATGGGTCTCGCGCAGATCCGGATCACGAGCACCGCCCGCAGGCGCAAGCTCTCGAGCTCTCGGATCCGGGAGGCGCTCACCAACGCGGTGTTCGACCATATGGACGAAGACGTGGCGATCTACGTCGGCACGGACGGGCGAGGTCTGGTGATTGAACTGGGAATAGTGGCGGACGACCGTGGCGAGGGCTTCGCAGTCCTGCACGCAATGCCAAGGGAGCGGAGGAACCGATGACCGAGCAGCAGCGACCCGAGCGTTTCCGCTCTGGTTTCGGGCCTGACGTCACAATCCGTGACATCGACCTCGACACCGAGGAGTTCGTCGTCGGCGGCGAGCCGCTGACAGAAGCACGCGCGAAGGAGATCGCCGATCGTCTCGAGCGGCGTGGCGGACGGCCCTCCCTCACCGCACCCGGGGCCCACTCGCCCGTGCTGAACCTTCGCGTGTCACAGGTCACCAAGGAACAACTCGAGCACCTGGCGGAGGAGTCCGGACGGCGCCAGTCGGACCTCGTCCGTGAGGCGCTCACTGAGTACCTGGCCCGCCACGGTGAATCCCGCGCCTCCTAGCTGCGGACCTTCGCAGCGTTCAGCAACGGAACTGCACTCTGCTCGCCATGCGACATCCAGGTTGCGCCAGGCGACACGGTGGCCGAGATGGACGCCGGGAAGGACCCGGTGGATCTGGCGATCGACACCAAGCACCATCGTCTGTTCGTCGCCAGCAGCGGCGACGACGAGTCGCTGTTGGCCTACGACACCCGGACCAACAAACGCGTCGGCACCTATCCGTCCGGGCACTTCGCGGCGCTGGCCACCGATCCCGCCGCCGGCCTGCTGTACGCCCTCGATGAGTGGGGCCAAGTCGCCCTGCTCCGGTCGACCACCCTGAAGCGGCAGGACACTCTCGCCCTGCGGCCCGGACGGGAACTGACCATCGACACCAAGCGGCAGCGGCTCTAGCTCCTGCACGACTACGGCATCTACGAGCAGAACCTGCTCACCGGGACGGCCCGAACGATCGAGGTAGAGAAAGGCGGCGGCGTCCTCTGCGCCGACGCGGGCAACCGGATCGCCTACGTCGCGTATCCGGATTCCGACCGCCTGGTGCCCGTCAGCCTCGGTTAGGCACTGGCATCGGCCGGGTTTACAGTCGAGCGGTGAGCGTCCTTCCCGATCCGATCCTTCCCGAACACCCGATCGACGTCCGCCTGGTGGCAGCGGACCTGGACGGCACCCTGCTGGACGCGGCCGGCGCCGTCCCAGCCGAACTGGCCGGCGTGCTGCACCGGCTACGCGAACGCGGCATCGTGTTCGCTCCCGCCAGCGGACGCCCCTACGCTTCGCTGCTGCACGCGTTCGCGTCCGTGGCGGACGAGATCGACGCCTACATCGCCGACAACGGCACCTACGTCGTCCATCACGGCGTCGACGTGATCACCAGCTATCTGGCGCCGGAAACGGTCGCCGCCGTGGTTCGCGGCGTCCGCGAACTGAAGGCCAGCGGACGCGTTGACCTGGGCCTGGTCGTGTCCGGCAAGGAACTGTCCTACGCCGAGCGCGCCGACCGCCGCTTCACCGAAGCAGCCGGGCACTACTACGCCAACCTCACCGCTACCGACGACCTGCTCGCGCACACCACCAACGCCCTCAAGCTCTCCATCTACGTCTTTGGGGATCCGCACGAGGTCGCCGACAAGATCGCCGGACTGTGCCCGGATGCCCAGGTGGTCGTTGCGACCACCCACTGGGTAGACGTGATGAGCGTCGGCGTCAACAAGGGCGTCGCGCTCGCCCGGCTACAGGAGGCGCTGGGCGTCACCCGGGCGCAGACCGTGGCCTTCGGCGACTACCTCAACGATCTGGAGATGCTCGCCCAAGCCGAGCACTCCTTCGCCATGGCCAACTCGCATCCGGACGTGTTCGACACCGCCGCCTACATCGCGCCGTCCAACGTGGCGATGGGTGTGGTCGCCACCCTGAACCACCTGCTCGACCTCTAGTCGATCCCGGCTATCGGCAGGTCGGGCACCGTCTCGGTGCGCAGCAGGTCGGCCAGCCGGCCGAAGAACGCCGCAGTGTCGATCGCCTCGACCACCCGGGCATTGGGCACCAGGTCGAACTTCTCCCACGCCATGGCCGAATAGCCGCGGGTGAGTTCCGAACGGGTCTCCACGTCCACCCGGTAGGGCGCTTCGGCAAGGATCAGTTCCGGGTGAAGCAGCACCGCGAGCGTCAGCGAATCCGGATGGGTCGACCCGTTCACCCCCACCGACTCGTCGTAGTCGATCGTCGCGTCGCACATGCGCCTGAAGAAGCGCGCCAGCGGCGTCCCGAGCGCGCAGAGTCGGTCGTAGCCGGCCCGATCGATGGTCGCGTCGCGCAGCGTTACCGGGTCCCAAGGCAGGATCAGCAGGTCGCGGAAGCCCGCGTCCAGCACGATCTGGGCAGCCTCCGGGTCGACGTAGAAGTTGAATTCGGCGCTGGCCGTGATGTTGCCGCGGCCGTTGTTCGAGCCACCCATGATGTAGAGGCTCTTCACCCGCTTGGCGAAGCCCGGGTCCATCACCACCGCGGTGGCCAGGTTGGTCAGCGGACCGATCGCGATGATGCTCAACTCCCCCGGCGACTCGGACGTGAGCCGAAGCAACGCGTCCACCGCGTGCTCGGGCTCGGTGGTAACCGCGGCAAGGTCCATCGAGAGACCACCCGAACCGTCGCCGTGCACATCCTCGGCCGACTCCCACTGACGCAGCATCGGCTGCCGACAGCCGAGGTGGACGGGCACCTGGCCGAGCTTGCCGGCCACGTTCAGGGTGAGGTGGGCGTTGGCCACCTGCTGCTCGAAGCCCACGTTGCCGGCGACCATGGTGATCGCGCGCAGGTCGGCGGCCGGGTCGAGCAGCGCCAGCAGGATCGTGACGCAGTCGTCCTGCGCGGTGTCGGTGTCGATGATCAGCGGAATGCCCATGCCAGCCCCCTCAGCGAAGCTGCGCGATGAGTTGGTCGAGCACGCCCTTCGCCTGCTCCAGAGCTTCACCGCCGTCGCAACTGGTCGCCTCGAAGGTCTGCAACACGTCGCCGCCGGACAACGCCTGGATCTTCAGGCGCTGGCCATCGCACTCCTTGCTGGTGCGGGCACCGAGCGCGGCGACACCCGTGGCCAACGCGGTCCAGGCGCCCTCCGGGAGGTCTTCGGACGTCGCCTTGCCGTCGATGGTGTAGATGGCCTGCTTGGGCGTGACCACGAGGGTGTAGTCACCTTTGTCCGCGCCGCTGAACGCCACTTTCACCTGATCCCAGCTCGAACTGCCGAGCAACGAACAACCGCTCAGCGTGAGCACCAGCAACAACCCGAGAATGCGTTCCACGCGGACGAGCCTAGTCGGGCAGATACTCGACCGAATCGACCGCTACCGTCGTTGTGGACTCGGCACCGTTGCTGGTGCCGTAGACGCCCAGCCAGAGGCCGAGGAACCCACCGGTGGCGACGCTGTCGAGCTGGCTGCCGTCGACCACGCCAAGCCGGGTCTTGGGGCCAGCGTCGAGCTGGGCGACCAGGGCGTACGCCTGGTTGCGTATCTCGACTGTCAATACCAGCCGGCCGCCCACCGGAGCCGCCGTGGCCCACTCACCGAGCACAGTCTCGACCCCGCCGCGACGGTGGACCGCCTGAACAATCCCGTGCCGATCGGTATCCGGGCGAAGGAAGAGCCGGACGTGGTCCAGCTCAGACTGGCGCACCACGATGCCGGCCTCTTCGCCGGCGCTCAGCGGTGCGTGCAGCGTGACCCGCAGGTTCAGGTTGCGGTGCTGCTGGCGGACGCCGAGAAACGCCGGGGTGCCGGGTTCGGCGAGCGTGGTCGGGCGCAGTCGCAGCCGCCAGCCGTCCCCGTCCGGCTCGGCGAAAGCGCTGGCCGGGCCACGCAGTGACGTCCAGCGTGGATCGTCCGGCAGCACCACACCGGACGCGCCGCCCTGCTCGGGACTGAGCGGGACTGCCGCAGCGGTGGGCAACTCCACCTGGGCCGGGATGCGGCCCACGCCAGGCGCGAACACCGGCCAACCGTCCTGCCAGGTGACCGGCACCAGGAACGTCTCCCGGCCGAGGTTGTAGTGGTAGCCGCCGTAGGGCCGCATCGCCAGCAGCACTGCCCACCAGCTGCCATCGGGTGCCTGCACCAGATCGGCGTGGCCCGCTCCGACCACGTCGACCTCACGGCCGAGGTGGCGGTGGGTGAACACGGGGTTGGCCGGGTTGCCCACAAAGGGCCCGGTGACCGCGTCCGCGCGAGCCACCGAAACCGCGTGGTGGAACTCGGTTCCGCCCTCGGCCGCGAGCAGGTAGTACGTGCCGTCCACTCGGTACAGGTGTGGCCCTTCCGCCCAGACGGCGCCGCGCACGGCGCCCGTCCAGATCACGGTTTCCGGGCCGACCAGCGCCATCGTGACCGGGTCGAACTCGCGCACCCAGACCTCGGTCTGATCGTGCCATTCGGGCTCGGCGGCCAGCCGGGTCCCGTGCAGCCAGACCCGGCCGTCGTCGTCGAAGAACACCGACGGGTCGATGCCGGCCGCGTCCAGCCAGACCGGGTCCGACCAGGGACCGGCGGGGTTGGTCGCGGTCATCAGGAAGTTGCCGCCGCGGCTGGCATCCTGTTGGTCGACCAGGGTGCAGACCACCCAGTATCGACCGTCGTGATGGCGCAGCGTGGGCGCGTACAGTCCACCCGAAGAGGCGATCCCGGCATAGTCGAGCTGCTCAGGTCGGGTCACCACGTGACCGATCAGCTCCCAGTGGGCGAGGTCGGTGCTGGCGAAGATCGGCAACCCTGGGAAGTACTCGAAAGTGGACGTGACCAGGTAGTACGTCCCGTCCACCCGGCAGATGGACGGGTCCGGGTGACAGCCGGGCAGGATCGGGTTGTCGACTCGGGTCATGCCACGTCGACCCGGACTCCGACCACGCGACGATCGGCGACCGTCACCTCGTGCACCTCGCCGGTGAACGCCAGGCTCGCCCTCGAAGTGGCCGTTCCCGGCACCGCCGACGCTCGCCGGTCGCTGCTCGGAATCGAGCCGTTGGTGTCGCCAACGCTCTGCACCAGCTCGGACGCGGCCGCGTGCGACGCCACCCAAACCTCGACCTCGCCAGGCTCCACGACCCGCACCAGCCGCCGGTCGGAGAAGGCGAAGCGCGTGGTCGGCACGTCGAAGGTCACCCGTCGGCTCTCCCCCGCCGCCAGCTCCACCCGGGCGTAGCCGAGCAGTTGCACCACCGGACGCACCACCGAAGCGCGCACGTCCCGTCCGTAGAGCTGGACGACTTCGGCCCCGACGACCCGCCCGGTGTTGGTCACGGTGACCGCCGCGGTGAAGTTGCCGCCCGCGGCAACAGCCGGGTCCACCACCAGGTCGGTGTAGTCGAACGTGGTGTAAGTCAGCCCGAAGCCGAACGGACGCAACGGCGTCGGATCGGTCGCGGTCACCTCGGACGGTCCGCCGAGAATCGGTTGCAGGTAGGAGTACGGCTGCGCACCGGACGAGCGCGGCAGGCTCACCGGCAGCCGTCCGGACGGATTGACCGCGCCGGTCAGCACGTCCGCGATCGCCAGGCCACCGCCTTCGCCGGGGAAGAACGCCTGGACCACGGCCGCCGGACGCGGCCCCGGGCCGTCCAGCGCCCAGCCGATCGCGTAGGGCCGTCCGGTCAGCAGCACCAGCACCACCGGGGTGCCGGTGGCCACGACCGCCTCGACCAACTCGCGCTGCACCCCGGGCAGGTCCAGGCTGTCGGTGTCGTTGCCCTCGCCCACGGTGCCGCGGCCGAACAGCCCCGCCTGGTCACCCACGACCACGATCGCGACGTCGGCGTCGGTCGCGGTCGCGACCGCTGCGGCGATTCCGCTGGTGTCGACGCCTTCGACCGCGCAGCCGGGCACCATGGTGATGTCTGTCGCAAGGGTCGCTTGCAGGGCTTCGAACACCGTGGGAATCTCGATCCCGATCGGGTACTCCGGGAAGTGCGCCAGCACATGGTTGGCGAACGAGTAGCAGCCCTGCAGCGCCTCCGGCCGGTTGGCGTTCGGTCCGATCACCGCGACGCAGCCGAGCTTCGCCCCGCCCAGCGGCAACACGCCGTCATTGCTCAGCAGGATGATCGAATGCTCGGCCAGTTTCCGGGCCAGCGCCTGGTGCTCCGGCGGATCGAGGTCGATCGCCGCCGGCGCATCCTCGGCGAACGCGTCCGGCTCGAGGAGGCCGAGCGCCTCCTTCTGGGCCAGCGTCCGCAACACCGCGCGATCGACGTAGGCCTCATCCAGCGCACCGGTGCGCACCATCTCAGCCAAGGGCTCCAGATAAGCGTCGCCGGAGGGCAGTTCGACGTCGATGCCCGCGATCAAGGCAAGCGCCGCCGCCTCGCCGCGATCCGCGGCCACCGCGTGCATCACCTGCAGGAAGGCCACCGCGAAGTAGTCGCTGACCACGACCCCGGTGAAGCCCAGCCGCTCGCGCAGCACTTCGGTGAGCAGGTCGGGGTTGGCGGCTACCGGAATGCCGTCGATGTCGGTGTAGGAGTTCATCACCGAAGCGGCCGCGCCGTCCAGGATCGCCATCTCGAACGGCGGCAGGAAGACATCAGCCAGTTCCCGCGGCCCGACGTGGACGGGAGCGTGGTTGCGTCCGGCGATGGAGGCGGAGTAGCCCAGGAAGTGCTTGAGCGTGGCGTGCATCCCGGCCGACTGCAGGCCGCGGACGTAGGCCGTCCCGACCGTCCCGACCAGGTAGGGGTCCTCGCCGATGCACTCGTCCACCCGACCCCAGCGCGGGTCGCGGATCACGTCCAGTACCGGGGCCAAGCCCTGGTGCACGCCCAGCGAACGCATCGACTCACCGATCGCCGCCGCTGCCTGTTGCACCAGTTCCGGGTCGAAGGACGCCCCCCAGGCCAGCGGTGTCGGGAACGTGGTGGCCTGCCAGGCGGCCAGCCCGGTCAGGCACTCCTCGTGCACCAGCGCCGGGATGCCAAGCCGGGTCTCGCGCTGCAATCGTCGCTGCTCGTCCCACAGCCAGGCGGCGCGTGCAGCCGGCTCGACCGGACGCGTGCCGTAGACCCGGGTGTAGTGGCCGATCCCGTCCGCGGTGACGGCGGCGAGCTCGCCGGTCGCTCCGGCCTTACCCAGTTCGCCCTGCATCGGCGCGACCACGTTGCCGCCCTGGTCGAGCCAATAGCCGACGATCTGGGCCAGCTTCTCCGGCAGGGTCATGCACGCGACCAGGTCACGGACGCGTTCAGAGACCGCTGGGAACG
>JAKOQD010000269.1 GCA_029778515.1 Actinomycetes bacterium | reverse complement strand
CTAGCTGTAGATCCCATCCACGTTCGTCAGTACGGGCTCCTTGAGGATTGGGGGTGCGACCCACCCTCACCTCAAGGAGACCCGTGAAGCTGCACGGTAACGCCCGTCTGACTCCCCATGGCCGAACGCTGATGTGCGAACGCGTCCGCGTCGCTGGCTGGACCATCGCCGAGGCCGCAGCCGCGGCTGGCTGCTCAGAACGCACCTGCTACCGGTGGCTCGCCCGCTACGACACCGGCGAGCCACTGGTCGACCGGTCATCAGCACCGCACACCGTGCCGGGCCGGACCCCACCAGAGACCGAAGCGCTCATCGAGCAGCTCCGCCGTCTGCGCTGGACCTCGACACGCATCGCAGCCGAGCTGGGCCTGCCGTGCTCGACGGTGTGCGCCGTGCTGCGCCGCATCGGCCTGCACCGGCTCTCGCGGCTCGAACCCCCGGAGCCACCGAACCGCTACTGCCGCCGCCACCCTGGCGAGCTCATCCACATCGACATCAAGAAGCTCGGCCGCTTCGTGCGCCCCGGCCTGCCCGCCCACCAGCGCTCCGCCGGTTACAAGTCCAGCTACCGGGCCGGCTGGGACGCCGTGCACGTCGCCGTCGACGACACCAGCCGCCTGGCCTACGTCGAGATCCTCGACGACGAGAAAGCCATCACCTGCGTCGGCTTCTTGCGCCGCGCCATCACTTGGTTCGCCGAGCACGGCATCACCGTCGAACGGGTCATGACCGACAACGGCCCCGGCTACAAGTCCAAGATCCACGCCGAAGCCATCGCCGACCTCGAGATCAAGCACCTCCGGACCCGCCCCTACCGGCCCCGCACCAACGGCAAAGCAGAGCGGTTCATCAAGACCCTCCAAGTCGAGTGGGCCTACGCCGCCAGCTACCAGAGCTCCCAGCACCGAGCCGACGTGCTCCCCGCCTGGCTCAGCTACTACCACAACCGACGACCACACAGCGCCCTCGGCCACAAGACCCCCGCCAGCCGCATCGAGCGGACTGACTAACGCTCCTGGGATCTACAGCTAGCGAGCGAGCTGCTCCAGCTGCGGGTGCAGGCGCTCGTAGAGGGCCGCGGCCACGATCTGCGCACCGCGCTCGTTCGTGTGCTCGAAGTCGATGAAGGTGGGCTGGTCCGCCGATGACAGGGCACCGCGGAGGTCGATCGGGTCGACGCCCGACCGCTGCATCGCCTCGGAGTAGAGCCGGCCGACGTAGTCCAGCG
>JAKOQD010000268.1 GCA_029778515.1 Actinomycetes bacterium | reverse complement strand
GCGCCCAGGGACGCGCCCAGTTCCGGCGGAAGCCCTGGCGTGGCCATCACCCGCGCGAGCGTGATCGGATACATCGTCGCGATGCCCAGCCCTGCGACCAACTGGCCCACACCCACGATCGCCGGATTCTGTGTTGCCGCCACCGCCAGCGTGCCGACCGCGGCCACCACCGAGCCCACCGGCACCATCGGGAACCGTGCGATCAGGGCTGGGCCGACGATCCGTCCGACAGCCATGCCCACTGGGAAAGCGGCCCCCACGATCGCGGCGGTGGCCATGCCCAAGCCGGTGTCCACCAGCCGCGCAACGCCCCACACCACGAAGCAGAACTCCACCGCCACCGCACTCACCTGCGTCAGCACCCGCCGCAGCACCAGGCTGCGCCGATACCGCTGAACACCGGACGCCGCGTGTGTCGGCTTCGGCACGATCGCCGCCGGATAGCGCAGCGCAAGCACGGTCAAAACAGCCATGCATGCCACCACCAGCAGCATCGGCAGCCGGGCGCCGATCCCCAGCGCCTGCGCCGCTCCGAACAGCAGGGGTGCGGCGATGCCGACCATGCTTGCCGCCCCGTTCACCGTGGTCAGCTTGGACTCCGCACCCGGACCGTTGAGCAGCCCCGGCGTGACCAGCAACAGCCCCGATGTCCCGAACGCCTGCAAAATCACGCCGGCATAGGCCGCGAACTGGCCCGGCACCACCGCCAACAGGAGACTCCCCACACCCAGCACCACCGCCGAGCCGGCGAGGAAGCGGTGCGCGCCGAACCGCAGCAGCATCGGGCCCGCGAACGCGACGACGATCAGCGCGACGCCGTACAGCGAACCCAGCCAGGCCAGGCTCTCGACCGGAACCCCGAACTCGGCAGCCAACACCACCAGGACCACCCCGATGCTGGCCACGTAGAAGCCCACATTGACCATGCCGAGCCCGACCTGGAACTCAACGCCGACGCGCTGGGACGTCTGCACTTCACCGCCTGACACTTGCCACTCCTCGCCGAACCCGAAATCGCTTCCCGCTGCCGGTTCCCGCGACCAACTCGCCGATTGTGCGTCACCACCGCCGCTGGGCTATGGTTGTTCCCCGCGGGCGATTGGCGCAGTGGTAGCGCGCTTCGTTCACACCGAAGAGGTCACTGGTTCGAACCCAGTATCGCCCACCATCCCGCGCCTGCTTTCCACTTGATGGAAAGCGGATTCCCATTCCCTGAGACAAGTCCTGGGTTTTGCGGCCCGGTTTTGGACTCATCGCCAGGCTAAATGGATATCTCCGTCTCTCCATATGGACAATCGTCTCATCATTCGGTAAGCAGAATTGCGTCACAACTTGATAACGGACAGAGTTCTGCCTAAAGAACCTCGGCAATGAAGCCCGGTCCCTTCGGACAGGAAGGCAAGCCATGACCGCCCCCGCACTAGTGATGGTGGCCCGAGGTAGTTCTGACCCCACGGTGGCGCAGGTCACCCACCAGCTCGTCCGCGGCCTCGCTGAGCTGCGTCCAGAGATGGCCGTCCGCGGCGCCTTTCTCGAGCAGAGCCCGCCGAGCGCGAACCAGGTCATCGACCAGCTGGCGGCGAACGGACACCACGAGATCGTCTTCGTCCCGTTACAGCTCACTCACGCGGTGGATTGCGATCCCGCGATGTCGGACCTGCTGCACCGGGCCCGAGTCACGTACCCAGACCTGCGCTTCACGCTCTCGCGTCCGATCGGCCCGGAGATCAGCCTGCTGACCGTTCTCGACCAGCGCCTGCGCGGCGCGCTCAGCCAGGCTCGCTGCCTGGAACTGGACGGGCTGGTGCTTTCTGCATCCTGCACCGGCGACGTGCGCGGCAGTGCCCTGCTGGCGCGACGCGCCCGGCAGTGGTCGACCCACCACCGGCTGCCCTGCCTCACGGCCGTCGCGGACGATTCCGGCCCAAGCGTTGCCCAGGCGATCATGGGGCTGCGCTCCCAGGGCCGACGCCACATCGCGGTCGGCTCCTTCTTCCTGAGCGCGGACGAGGCCTACCACGCCCAGTCCGATCTGGCGTATCGATTCGGCGCCGTCTCGGTGAGCGATCCGATCGGAGCCGCTCGCGAGGTTCTGGACGTGGTCCTGGCCCGCTACGCCTTCGCCGCCATGGATCTGCTCGACTTCGGTTTCGAGGAAGAGATCGAGCCCGCTCGGCACCTGAGCGTCGTCGGCGCCTGAGTCTTTCGACCCACCCGGCCCGCTCGGCTGGCCACTAGTCCCTGCGATCGGAACTTCGCTCCCGAATGGGACCCGTGCTCCCGATAATTCAGGAGCGCGAGTCCCATTCGGGAGCGAAGTTGCCTACGGACGGGCAGACGACCGGCTCAGCTTTCGGCGACTCGCTTCTTCTCGACCTCGACATCGAAATCGGCGACCGGCCAGCTCAGGCTCATTCCGTCCAGAGTCTCGCGGAGCAGCTCTGCGACCGCCCAGTTGCGGTACCACTTCTTGTTTGCCGGAATGACGTACCACGGCGCGTCCGCGGTGTTACAGAGCTCCAGTGCGGCCGCGTACGCGTCCATGTAGGCGGGCCACTTCTGGCGAGAATCCACGTCACCGGGGTTGTACTTCCAGTGCTTGGTCGGATCGTCGAGCCGCTCGGCCAACCGAGCCTTCTGCTCGTCAAAGGACACGTTCAGCATGCACTTGATCAGCTTGGTGCCACCGGCCACCAGTTCGGCCTCGAACTCGTTGATCTCGGCGTACCGCTTGCTCCACTCGGATTCGGGGACGAGGCTGTCCACCCGCACCACGAGCACGTCCTCATAGTGCGAACGGTCGAAGATGCCGATCTTGCCGGGTCCGGGCAACGCGTTCTTGATCCGCCAAAGGTAGTGGTGGGCCCGTTCCTCGGCGCTCGGCGCCTTGAAGGAGGTCAGGTCCACCCCTTGCGGATCCACCAGCCCGATCGCGTGGCGAATCACCCCGCCCTTACCGGACGTGTCCATGCCTTGGAGCACCACGAGCACCCTCGGCGCGGTCTCGGGCGTACTGCGTCCGGCTGCATAGAGCATCTCCTGCAGATCGGACAGCTCCGGACCGATCTCAGCGGTCAGTTCTGGAGCGTCCGACTTACCCTCTCCCGGATAGCCGGGGCTGGCTTCCGCGTCCAGGTCGGCCATGTTCACCGGCCCGCTGGGCAGGCGCAGCAGCTCCGATAGTGGGCTGCGATGCTTCCTTGATTCCTGGGAACTCATTGCCACAGTCTGGACCGAATAGCCACCTTTGGTGCCAAGATTGGCGAATGTCGCTGCCACTACGTCCGCCGCTGGAACCGATGCTGGCCCGCTCGAGCCCCACCATTCCCGCTGGCATGGCCTACGAGCCGAAGTGGGACGGGTTCCGCTGCCTGGTCTTCCGGGACAACGACGAGGTGGAGCTGATCAGCCGCAACGGCCGGGACCTGGCCATTTACTTCCCCGAGGTGGTGGCCGCTGTCCTCGCCAATACGCCGCCGCGCTGCGTCCTGGATTCCGAACTGGTGGTGGTGCAGGGCGACCGGCTCGATTTCGAACGTCTCTCCCAACGCATCCATCCTGCCCAGAGCCGCGTCGAGATGCTGTCGAACACGATGCCCGCATCCCTGGTGTGCTGGGACCTGCTCGCACTCGACGACACCGAACTCAGCGCGCGGCCGTTCCGCGAACGTCGCGAACTTCTGGAAGGGGCCCTGCGCCACAGCGAGCCGCCGATTCACATCACACCGATCACCTACGACCTGGAGCTCGCCAAGAAGTGGTTCACCCAGTTCGAGGGCGCCGGGCTGGACGGCGTGGTCGCCAAGGCACCGGACGGGCCCTACCTGCCCGGACAGCGCGCGATGGTCAAGATCAAGCATTCGCGCGAGGCGGACGTGGTGGTGGCCGGCTGGCGCCTGCACAAGAACTCCACCTCGGAGCTGCCGCTGCTCGGGTCGATGCAGCTCGGCCTCTTCGACCCGGACGGGGTGCTGCACTTCGTCGGCGTGGCCGCATCCTTCCCGCAGGCTCGCCGGGCGGAATTGGCCGCCGAGTTCGCCCCGCTGACCCTGCCGGAAGGCGCCACTGATCATCCCTGGGCAGCCAGCATGGAGATCAACGGACGCCGGCCCGGTGCGATCAGCCGCTGGAGCACCGAGCTCAAGACCACGCTGCTGATCTCGCCGCAGCTGGTCTGCACAGTCGGCTACGAGCACATGGAGGGCACCCGGTTCCGCCACACCGCTCAGTTTCGGCGCTGGCGCTCCGACCGTGATCCCGAGTCCTGCGGCTTCGATCAGCTCGAAGAGGTGGTCGGCTACGACCTCGCCGAGGTCCTGGGCGCCGGCTGAGAGTCGGTCACGCCCAGTTCGCTTCGTTCTTCTTCGAGGGCTGCACCCGGGGCGGCTCGCCCGGCATTTTCGGATACTCGGGCGGGTAGGGCATCTCGCCTTCGCCGTTCACGGCGTCGCGGTCGTACCACTCCAGCGCTGTGTCCAAGCGTCCAGGCGCGGTCGCGTCCATCCCGGCCCACGGGTCGCCGATCCTTGCGAAGCGGGTCGGCATGGTGCCGAGGGTGAAGTCGGCCGGGTCGGCGTCCGGCAGTTCGGACCAGTCCAGGGGCGCCGAGACCAGGCCTCGCGGCGTCGGTCGGATCGAGTAGGCCGAGGTCATCAACCGGTCCCTGGCCATCTGGTTGAAGTCGACGAAGACCCGCTCCCCGCGCTCCTCCTTCCACCAGTTCACCGTCACCTGCTGCGGCATCCGCCGCGCCAGTTCGCGTCCGATCGCGATCGTGGCATGCCGTGCCTCGATGAAGTCCGCGCCATCGATCGGGGCGAACACGTGGACGCCGCGTCCGCCGCTGGTCTTGCAGAACCCGGTCAGACCAGCCTCAGCAAGCACCGAACGAAGCTCCAGCGCTGCCGCGACCGCGGTCGAGAACTCGACTCCGGGCTGCGGGTCCAGATCGATCCGCAGCTGGTCGACCGAATCGGTATCCGCCGCCCGCACCGGCCAGGGGTGGAACCGCACGGTACCAAGGTTGACCATCCACGCGATGCTCGCCAGGTCGGCCGGCGCCACCTCGACTGCGCTGCGCCCGGAAGGAAAGGTGACCTGAGCGGTCTGCACCCAGTCCGGCGTGTTGGCCGGCGCACGCTTCTGGTAGAACGCCTCGCCCCGGTGGTCCTGCCGGGTGGCGATCACCACATCCTCGCGGACGCCTCCGGGCCAGCGCTCCATCGCGGTCGGACGGTCCCGCAACGCGGCCAGGATCCCGTCCCCGACGCTGAGGAAGTACTCCACCACGTCCAGCTTGCTCAAGCCCAGATCGGCGAAGTAGACCTTGTCTGGACTCGAGATCCGGACCGATCGCTCCCCTACTTGGACTTCGGTGGCATCAGGCATTTCCGAAGGCTACAAGGTGTCGGCGGCTACGCCTATGGTGGAGGACCCAAGAGGAGGAACGATGGAACTGAAGGTGATCAAGACCCCGGAAGAGTGGCGCGCGCAGCTCACGCCGCTGGAATACCGGGTGCTCCGCGAGTCGGGCACCGAGGCGCCGTTCACCGGGGAGTACACCGACACGACCACGGCCGGCACCTATCGCTGCCGAGCGTGTGGCGCCGAACTGTTCCGCAGTGAGCACAAGTTCGCATCCCACTGCGGCTGGCCGTCGTTCTACACCGCGGCCGCCGAGGACCGCGTCCGCCTGCTGCAGGACAACAGCCTGCCGATGCACCCGCGTACCGAGGTGCGTTGCGCGGCCTG